>CAZFJD010000058.1:6349-12941 GCA_964518775.1 uncultured Syntrophaceae bacterium | reverse complement strand
GATATAAATCGCGAAAAAATAATCAACCATGTCCGAGGAATTGACACTTATGACCTCAACCAGAACGGGAATACAACTGAACCGAGGGAGTGGAAACTCGGGGATATATTCCATTCTAATGCTGTCATCGTTGGTGAACCATCTCGCTTTTTTGAGGAACAGGGTTTTAGCGGGACCGGAGGTTTTTATCAAGCGAATAAGGATCGAACAAAGGTTATTATTGTCGGGGCTAACGATGGAATGCTTCATGCCTTCAATGCAAGCACAGGGATTGAAGAATGGGGTTTTATTCCAAAAAGTTTGCTGATGAATTTACAATCGATGGTCTCGGTCCATACGTATTATGTTGATTCGTCTCCGAAAGTAGCGGACGTATGGTTCTATAGTGATTCTATAGATACAACAAAAAGTGTTGCCGAATGGAAGACCGTTTTAATCTGTGGTTTAAGGAAAGGGGGAAAAACCTATTTCGCTTTGAATATCACCGATACATTAAATCCCCAATACCTCTGGGAATTTCCGAAACCTACAGATCCTGCGACCCTTGCAAAAGTCGGCCAGAGTTGGTCAGAGCCTGTTATCGGAAGAGTTAAAATCGAAGTGGGAGGCGAACTCTATGAAAGATGGGTAGCCTTCATCGGCGGAGGTTTTGACTCCACAAATAATACGGGAAAGGCTTTCTTTATGATTGACATTAAATCCGGTGATATTATTAAGGAATTTTCTGGAATTGAAGGCATGAATTACTCATTTGCAGCCCCTCCAACAGCTGTCGACACCAATTTAGATGGATTCGTCGATAAAATCTATATTGGTGATTTGGGGGGACAGATGTGGGTATTCGATGTCTCATTTAATCAGAGCACTAAGAAGAGCAACAGTCAATGGACAGGAAGAAGACTTTTTACAGCTCCGAGTTCAGGCTATCGAATCTATTACCAGCCTGCTGTGGCGTTTGATCAATATAGAACCCCCTGGGTCAATTTCGGGACAGGAGATAGGGAACATCCTAATGATTTATCAAGTCCCCGCGAAAGGTTCTATGCGGTTAAAGATAATGGGGTAGGGAATTATCCGCGAAGCGAAACCGATTTGTCAGACCTGACCTCTTCAAATACATTCAACCCAACGTCGCAAGCTGGCTGGTATATTCAATTGGAAAAATCTACCGACAGGTCAGAAAAAGTACTCGCCAAACCAGTGGTTTTTAATAGACTCGTTTACTTTACTACCTATACATATGCTACGGCAGCAAATCCCTGTTCTGTGCCTGGTGAAGCAAAACTCTATATCGTTGAATATCTCTCAGCGGGAGGAGCATTAGAAGTTGATGATTTGGTTGATTTAGAAGGAAGTCCCTCTGCCCAACGTTCAAAAACAATTGGTGCAGGAGCTCCTTCTCCCCCTGTAATCACCGTGAACGTGAAAGGCGGGGCATCCGTAACCATTGGAACAACAAGTGATCAAGTTTTATCGACACAAATATTCTCTCCTTCCAAATCAAAAGAAGTTCTTTACTGGCGAGAAATCATTCCATAAGAAAATAAAAGTCCGTAGGCTAAGGGAGTGGTAAAGAAGCCTGTTTCGTCATACAGTTACGTTGTTCGTCTTGAATATCTCCCTAACTCTTTAACGTTAGACCCTGCCTTCCGGCAGGCAGGCAAACGGGCCTCGTAACCGTAACCTTATTCCGATGGCCGTGATGGATTTATTTTCCTTGGAGGCTCTTAATTTTTTCCTGGGCTTCTGAGAAGGATTGATCCAATTCTAATACGTGGGTGAAGGTAACAAGGGCTTCTGAAACCATCCCTTTCGCTTCGTAAGCCAACCCTAAGTGGAAGTGAAGACGAGCCAATTTCTCCTCTGGTACGCCCGCTATTTCAGAAGCGGTTTTATAGTATTCAATCGATTTGTCATAATCCCCTTTCTCCATGAAGCAGGTCCCAAGCATGATGTAGGAATCAAATTTCATGGAGGAACTGGAAGAGGCGAATTCAAACTCAGGAATGGCATAATCATACAGTTCCATCTCTTTGTAGGCGATCCCTAAGTGGTAGTGCATTTCGGAGTCTTTGTCTGAAGAAGGGGCTTCGGTCTCGTAGGTCACTGCAGGAGGAATATGGGGAGAGGGGCGAGAAGGTGGGGGAGAGGGCTTTTCTTGCACGATCTTTTCCTCAGAGGGACGTTCATATTGGCGAGGCATAGGTTCTGCGGCTGGTGGCCTCCTTCCGACCTCTTCCGACATCTGCCGGGTGTCAATCTCTTTAAGGACCTTTAACGCCTCTTGATCATCGGGTTTGATCTCCAAAATACTCTGGTAGTAACTTTTCGCGCTTCCGACCAGTCCTTCTTTGAGGTATAACTTAGCTATCTTGTGGAACGCTTCAGCGAATTGCGGATTAATCGAAAGGACCCTCTTATAGATGGAAATGGCTCGAAAATTTAGATCTTCTTCCGCGTAGAGCTCGGCCAGCTTCAAATATTCTGTGATCGCCTTCTCATTTTCCCCATTTTTCAGATAGAGATCGCCTAATTTTAGATATAACCGTTTATCCTTAGGCGTAATCTCAATTAGCTTTAAGTACTCTTGAATCGCCTTTTTGGACTGGCCCTTGAGAATATACTTCTGGGCGAGACCAAGTATCTTTTCTTTATCGATAACCAAATTGGTCCTCGGTACTGGAAATTTCAAATAAAATTTACCTAATGACCATAAAAAAGTCAACCCTTCAGTAAATCCCCAGCCTGAAGGCTGGGGATTTGCTCTCGGTCCGATCCCAGGGTTGACCCGTCCGACGGGCCCACAGGGTGAAGGCGTGGGATTATCATCGTGTTCTACCTCCGATTAAGCCATGGGTTCGAGATTTCGGTAAGCTCGGTCGACTCCCTTAGGTTGAGGCTTCACGCCGAAGCCTCATCTCGGAGGCTTGGCACCGTCGAACGGATCAAAGGCGGAAGCCGAAGAAGCGAGCCTTGGCCCCCGCCAGACATGAATGACGGAAATTTTTTTGCCAATGGCTAAATATTGACCACTTTTGTAATTTTGACTATAATGGCAAAAATTCTATGGGTCATAGAAGTGTGCGAACCTTTTGATGAAATCAAGCAACTGAGATTTTTACAAAAATTGGCACTTATTTTGCTTGTTTCCTTAGGAAAATCAAATACTAACGAGTCGTTAAGGCAACACACCCTCGAGAGCCGAAATGCCGAAGAACTTGAAGAAGGTCTTGATCGTGGATGACGAAGAAACCTTGACATGGAGCATGGCAAAAAGCCTCTCAAGGGACCGTGATAAATATGAGGTCATCATTGCGAACAATGGTCAAGAGGCTTTGAATCTTCTGACCCAGAACAAGATTGATCTGGTGATCACGGATATACGCATGCCCGATATCAATGGTTTAGATCTTCTTGTGAAGGTTAGGAAGGAATACCCTCAAACAAAAGTCATTATTATGACGGCCTACGGATCTTCCGATATCCAGAAGGAAGCAAATCAAAGGGGTTCTCTCTATTACGTGGAGAAGCCTTTCGAGATATCGGATATCAGAAAGATCATTATCGACTTGATCGGGAAAAAGAAAGGATTTCGCGGCAAGGTATTTGGTCTCCAGCTGACCGATGTTATTCAAATGAATTGCCTGAGCCGGCTAACGACGGCCCTCATTGTTACCCGAGATGGGGAGAAGGGCATCATCTATCTCAATGAAGGGGAAGTCATCCATGCGGAATGTGGGGAGCAGAAGGGAACCGAGGCCTTTTACAACATTCTAAGCTGGCAAGAAGGAGAGTTTGTTTCGAATATTGGTTTCGTCCCTCCTGTTCAGACGATCTATCAAAGCTGGGAACATCTGCTGATCGAAGCCATGCGAAGGAATGACGAAAAAGCGTAAGTGTTTGGGGGCTCGGTCCTCCAATCATGAGATAGCATAAGATGAATATCATTATCACAAAAAAAGACCTCGAAAGAATTGATCTCTGTTTAAACAAGATGGTCTCCTCAGCGCGGGCTCATTCCGCCCTGTTGATCGATCGATCGGGCCAGCTCATTACCCATCATGGGAACACACCGGGGATCGACGTCTTATCGCTTTCCGCACTCACCGCTGCCAATTTTGGAGCCACCGCAGAGATCGCCCGGATCTTGGGGGAGGAAGAGTTCACCCTTCTCTTTCACAAGGGGAAGACCGAGAATGTTTATTTTTCGGCCATCGGTGAGCACGTCATCCTGGTGACTTTGTTCGACGACAATACGTCGTTAGGATTGATCCGATTGCAAATTAACAAGATCATTGATGAGCTTTCGGGTATTCTCTCTTCCATTTTTGAAAAGAGGAAAGCTCCGGTCAATTGATCTTGCTTTGGCCTCCATTATAGGATGGAGAGCATATCATGCCCTTTATCAACTTTAGCAAAGATGAGATTCAATGTAAGATCGTCTATTATGGTCCAGGGTTTTGTGGAAAAACGACCAATCTTCAATACGTCTATGGTCAGACGAATGAGGAGATCAAAGGGAAAATGGTGTCGATTGATACCAAGGGAGATCGGACGCTCTTTTTTGATTTCTTATCCCTAAACCTAGGAAAGATTAGGGGGTTCGATATCCGAGTTCAGCTTTATACAGTTCCAGGACAGGTCCATTATGATGCGACAAGGAAATTGGTCTTGAAGGGGGTCGATGGCGTTGTCTTCGTGGGAGATTCATTAAAGGTGCAGAGAAAGAAGAATATTGAGAGCCTGATCAATTTAGCAAAGAATTTGGCTGAGAAAGGAATCAGCGTCAGGTCCATTCCGTTGGTCATGCAATATAACAAACGGGATTTAGACGGAACCGATTCTGAAATTCTCCCGATCGACATCATGGAAAAAGATCTCAATTCGATGTTGAAAGTCCCTTCCTTTCCTGCGAGTGCGTTAAAGGGGAACGGTGTCTTTGAGACCCTAAGGGAGATCAGCAAATTGGTGGTTAAAGATGTGAGCCGCAAGATCATGGTTTTAGATAAACAATTCCGATAATCAAAAAAGGAGAGGGAAAGCGACCATGGAAAAGATCTTCGGAGAAGATGAGATGAAGGGGTTGGAAGAAGAGATCGACTCCGCTGTGGATCGGCTCTTTGTTGAGAAGAAAAAGACCGTGGCCGAGAGCCTATCCGTGGAACCTCAGATCTCTCAGCCTTCTCACGAAGCCGTCAAGGAGGTCGATCGGGAGATCTCTTTCCGTCCTTCTGCGGAAGCCGTTCCTTCGTTCAAACCCTTGGAAAAGATAGAGACTCAACTCCTCTCGTTAGAGTGGGAGATTACAGGGGAGAATCTCGAAAAGACGAAAGAAGAAGTCTTGGCCTTACGAGAAACCTTGAAAGAGAGAGCTGACGTGACCTCCGTTCTCAATTTGATGGGAAAGGTCCTAATCCATATGATGAGAAACGAAGAAAATATCCAGCCCTCACAGATTAAATTCCTGATGGATTCAAAAGAGACCATAAAACTCTTGATGAGGAAAGAGACGAGCAGCGAGTTCAGCACTTATAAACAGTTGGCCTTTGGTGGGATTGAAGCGAAGTACATGTGCCTGGAAGGTTTGAAAGAGGCAAAAACAAAGCAGACCCCCATCGGTGCGAACGAAACGGATAAGACAGAGGGATTCAAAAGGTGGGAGAAGCAGATGGAGGGGATGCTCCACAAAATGGACTTCTTTTCTGAGAAGATGGATGTGATCTTAAAAGCATTCGAACGCCACCTATCGAGCCTCGATCAAGTGAAGAGAATTCCGTCTGAGGCAGTAGTGGAAAAGAAGTCGTTGCTCGTGGATGTGACCATTTTTAAAATCGATAAGAAACTATTCGGGATCGAGAGTCAAAAGATCTTTAAATTATTTAAAGTTCCGAATACCTTTCGGGAAAGATATTCAGATCAACAAAAGATTCGGCTGAAAGATCTTGAAATCAAGATGGTCGATTTGAGGAAAATATTTCCAATGGAAACAAAGGGCCAACGGGAAGAGATGCAACTCATCACCGTCAAAGAGGACGGAGAATATAAGGGACTGATCGTTGACCAGATGATTAAGAAGTTATCGACGGAAGCGGAGATAAGCGAGGAACATGCGGAATATTTCATGGGTACGGTCCACTGGATTTATCAAGAGCAACCGGTGGAAATACCCCTCCTGGATCTAAAGAAGATTTAAGCACACGAGCGATTCATGGAACAAGGGATGATGACCAGAGAGAAAGAGGACGTGATCCAACGGCTGACCCAAGAGCTGGAGGATGTCAAAAATTTCATGGACAGTGTCATCCAGAGCATCGGGAGCGGCATCATCATCACGGGAATGAACGATACGATCACGTATATCAATCGGGCGGGGGAAAAAATTTTGGGTTACTCGAAAGAGGAACTGATGAATAAACCCTTCCGCATCTTTGATTTGAGAGAAAAACAGAGTGATATCCACTCTCTTTTTGATAATCCCGATGACCACGGGACGAGGAAAGAGGGATGGATGAGGAGAAAGGACAACAAGGAATTTCCCGTTGGATTTACCATGAATGATCACCTCAACGTCAAAGGAGAGACGATTGGGAAG
>CAZFJD010000058.1:0-6339 GCA_964518775.1 uncultured Syntrophaceae bacterium | reverse complement strand
ATTGGGAAGATCGTGATCTTCCGTGACATGACCAATGTTTATAAGATTCAAGAAGAAATTCTAAGAATGGATCGGCTCGTCTCATTGGGAAAGCTGGCATCAGGGATTGCCCATGAGCTTCGAAACCCGCTCGCAGGGATTAAGACGACCGCCCAAGCATTGAGCGAAGAGATGTCAAAAGACGATTCGAGAAGAGAGTATCTCAGCCGAATCACCAGAGAGATTGATCGGCTCAACGAACTCCTGAGAACATTTTTTTCATTTGCAAAACCGCAAGAATTGAATCTGGCTTACTGCCATATCAAAGAGATCATTAATGAGATCATTCCCTTTCTTCTGAAGGAGATTGCGGATAAAGGGATCCATTTCATTGAAAACTATCATCCGGCGCTTCCCCGGATCAAGGTCGACAAGACCCAGATGCATCAAGCCTTTCTTAATCTGTTTTTGAATTCGATTCAAGCGATGCCCAATGGAGGTGAACTGAAGATTGAAGTCGCCCCGACCACCCAATACGGGTTGGATGGATCGAAGCAAAATTTCATAAAGATTATCATCTCGGACACGGGGAAGGGGATCCCTCCTCATATCGTTCGTCGGATCTTTGACCCATTCTTTACAACAAAACCCAGGGGGATTGGGTTAGGTCTTTCGATCACCTATCAGATCGTCAAAAAGCATGGAGGAACGATTAAGGTCGAAAGCGAATGGGAGAGGGGAACTTCTTTTGTGATCCGTTTACCGGAGACATTGCTAAGTCCATGAAACCATCGATTCTCATTGTTGATGATGACGATGTCATGCAAGAGACCCTCTCAGATGTCTTTCGAAAGAGGGGGTACGAGGTCGCCTCGGTCGGTTCCGGAAATGGAGCCCTTTCGGTCGTCAAAAGGCATCTCATTGATCTCATCCTCTTAGACATGAGACTCCCTGACGTGGACGGTCTGGAGGTTTTGAAAAAGATCAAGGAGTTTGATACTGAGATCTTAGTCATCATGATGACGGCTTATTCTGATGTGCAAAGTGCAGTTTCGGCGATGAAGTCAGGAGCCTACGATTACATCAACAAACCTTTCGAATTGGAAGAGTTGCAGTTACTGGTCGAAAAAGGCTTGGAGACAAGGAGTCTGATCAATGAAGTGAGAAGGCTCCATCGGCAACACAGGGTTGAGTATCAAAACAGTCATATGTATGGACTCAGCCCCCAGATTCAATACGTAAGAGAATTGATTGAAATGATTAGTAAAACGAATAAGACGTCCGTGTTGATTCAGGGGGAAAGTGGGACTGGCAAAGAGTTGGCGGCGAATGCCATTCATCTTAGCAGTAAGCGGAGCAGTAGGCCTCTCATGAAAATTAATTGCAGCGCCATTCCCGATTCGCTCTTAGAGTCTGAACTTTTCGGACACGAGAAGGGGGCGTTTACCGACGCAAAGAGTACAAAAAAGGGACTTTTTGAGCTGGCTGACGGAGGCACGGTTTTTTTGGATGAAATTGGGGAAATGAAGCCCTTTTTACAGTCGAAGATGTTGAGGGTCCTTGAAAATCAAACATTCATGAGGGTAGGCGGGGAAAGGGAGATTAAGGTTGATGTCCGAGTGATTGCAGCGACCAACAGGGACTTAGAAAGCTTGGTCAGAGAAGGACTATTTCGAAAGGACCTCTACTATAGATTGAAGGTGATGGTTGTTGAAATGCCACCTCTCCGGGAGAGGGTGGAGGACATCCTCCCCCTCGCAAAGTTATTTGTTGATGAAAACAACAAGGAATACAACAAGAATGTAAAGGGTTTTTCCGAAGAGGCGAAGAAGTTGTTGATCCAGTACTCATGGCCAGGAAATGTGAGGGAATTAAAGAACGTGGTTGAAAGGGCGATGATTCTAAACGATCAAGAATCGATCACTCCCAAACAACTCCCCTTCGAATTGAGACAGGGTGAACCAGGCCATGGGGAGAAAGTAGGTCCCGAGGTATTTGAGGCAGAGGAGGGAGTTTCTTTGGAGGAGATGGAGAAGAATCATATTTCAAGGGTCCTGGAGAGATTGGATTGGAATAAGTCAAAGGCCTCGAAAGCCTTAGGGATTTCACGAGCCACATTGAGGGCAAAGATAAGGAGATATAATCTGTCTGTGGATTAGCTAACAATATTAGAAACTTATGGAATTAACTTAATATGTTTTATATATTTTTGTTTAATTCTAATTTAAATTCTAATAGGTTTAAAAATTTTTTTCTTGACTTTTTTTGAAATTTGAGAATGAATATTAAAAAGGGGTAAAAAAATGCTTCTGGGCAGAAAAAAGAATGTCATCGGGTTGGATATTGGATCGAGTTCAATCAAACTTGTGGAACTGCTGGAGGGCAAAACTGGTTTTAAGTTACAGCACTTAGGGATGTCTTCCCTGCCGCCAGAGGCCATCGTTGACGGGGCCTTGATGGATTCGGTCACCATCATTGACACCATTCGGGAGCTTCTCTCTACCTCGAAGGTAAAGACGAAAGATGTGGTGACGTCCGTTTCAGGCCATTCCGTCATTGTCAAGAAGGTTGCCTTGCCGTTCATGACCGAAGCCGAATTGGAAGAATCGATAAGGTGGGAGGCGGAAAGATACATCCCGTTTGACATTAATGACGTAAATATTGACTTCCAAATTTTTGGCTCGAATCCAGAAAACCCAGAGGTGATGGATGTTGTCATAGTGGCAGCGAAGAAGGATATCATCAACGATTACGTCTCGGTCATTATGGAGGCCGGACTCAACCCTGTCATCATCGATATTGATGCGTTTGCATTAGAAAACATGTTGGAAATCAATTACGAGATTGGGAAGGACGAGGTTGTGGCTATCGCGAATGTCGGTGCCAGCACCACGAGCATTAATATCCTTAAGAACAATGTCTCCGGGTTTACAAGGGACATTTTTAGAGGAGGGAATCAAATTACTGAAGATATCCAAAGACAGCTCCATGTGGACTATGATGAGGCGGAAAAAATCAAGGTGGGCAGCAAGGTGGATGTCGCCTCCCGATCGATCATTCAAAACTTACTGAAGACGGCCTCTGAATCGTTGGCCGTCGAAATCAGAAACTCGCTGGATTTCTTTCAGTCCACCACCACCTATGAGAAAATCGGTAAGTTGTATTTGAGCGGAGGGGGGTCAAAGATTAAGGATTTCGATCTGATTTTGCGAGAGGAGACTGGAGTACCCGTTGAGGTCGTGAATCCCTTTAATAAAGTTGAATATAGCGAAAAGAATTTCGACATTGAATATCTCAAAGAAATCGGACCGATGATGGCCGTGGGGGTAGGCCTTGCCTCAAGAAAGGTGGGGGATCGATGATCAAGATCAATTTGCTTCTTACGAGGAAAGAGAAAAAGAAAGTAGGGCTGCGGAAGGAGTTTGTTGTTCTCATTGGGGCCCTTGTCCTCTTGTTTGCATGTTTTGTTTTTGTTCAGTGGAAAATCAATAAGGAAAGAGACGAACTTTTAACCAAGATATCGGACACCAAGAAGGAGATCACCTACTATAAATCTCTGATCTCGGAAGTAAAGAAAGCCAAGGAGTCTCAAAAGACCTTTCAAGATAAGTTGAACGTCATCAATTCGTTAAGAAAGGAAAAGGCAGGCCCCGCGAGAGTATTGGATGAGATTAGCATGAGCAGGCCGGAAAAAATCCAATTGGAATCTTTGAAAAAAGAGGGATCGAAATTGGGGATTGAAGGGGTGGCTTTAGATGATGAAACGGTGGCCAATTTCATGACGAATCTTCGAAAGTCCAAGCTCTTTAAGAACGTCGATTTGGTCGTCACCGAGCAAATCGAGCAGAGCAAACTGAAGTTGAAGAAATTCATCCTTTCATGCGAAATTTCGTTAATGTAACTCAGGGGGAATGCAAATGGCGCTTACAATTGACTCTATCTTGAAGCTTTCGACACGTAAAAAGGCCCTCATCTTGGCTGCGATTTTAGGTGTGATGACCGGCCTCTACGTGCACAGTTTTTTGGGTCCTCAGCAGGAAGAGCTGAAGGCCTTAAAGGGGGACTTGGATAAGTTGAGCAGGGAGTTGAATGAGAGCAAGGCGATCACCAGGGATCATCAAAAATTTAAAGAACAGGTCGCGAAGATGAACGAGGAACTGGTGAAGGCCCTCACCCAACTCCCCAACGAAAAGGAGATCCCGGAGATATTGAAAAACATCACCAGTCTTGGCAAGGAGTCAAGTCTTGAATTCACTCTCTTTCGACCGAAGCCTGAAGAGCCTCAGCAATTCTATGCCAGAGTCCCCATCGAGCTGACGGTGTTGGGAAGTTACCACAACACCGGGATTTTCTTTGACAGGGTAAGCAAACTCCCGAGAATTATCAATGTGGTCGATTTCAATATGACTAGGGCAAAGGATGTAAAAGGAAAGGCCGAGACTGAGATCTTGGTAAAGACCTCCTGTCTGGTCAACACCTACCGATTTATAGAAAAGAGAAGTGAAGAGAAAAAAGGGGAGGAAAAGAAACGTGAAGGAAAAGAAGTCTCCGTGGAGAAAGAAGAAGGGGTCTCAAAAGCCCCCAGGAAGTAAAGTCGTCCGCTTGTGGTTATCCCTATCGATAGCGTTTCTCTTCTTGATGGTGGGATGCGGCGGGGGTACACCTCCCTCTGCTCCTCAAAAAGGGAAAACGCCTTCGGCGGAAAAAAAGAAGGTGGAGGTGGCAAAGGTGGCTGAAAAGAGGGAGCCGGAGAAGAAGGAGGAGACGGAGTATGCTTATAACCCCGCGGGGAAACCGGATCCTTTTAGGCCTTTTATCCAATTAACCTCTGCCAAAGAACTTGCGAAGACCGTTCCCCTCACTCCATTGCAGAAATACGAGATCAGCCAATTAAAGCTGGTTGCCATTATTACGGCACCTGAGGGGAATGTGGCGCTGGTCGAAGATGCTACAGGGAAAGGATATTTTTTGAAGAGAGGGACAGGAATCGGTAAGAATGACGGAAAGGTGAAAAAAATCCTGAGGGATAGAGTGATTATCGAAGAAGTGTATGAGGATACTTTTGGCCAGAAAAAGATGAATGAGATTTCACTATTTCTTCATAGAGTCGAAGAAGGGGGAGAATCATGAAACCATACCAGATCGTTAAGGTCATTTCTTTGTTCGTGTTATTGCTCTTCCTGAATCATTGTGCCACGGGCAGCCCTTCAATCCAAACACCACCGCCTGACCTCCCACCGCAGGTGTTGAAGGTTTCCGTGATCCAGGCGATCTCTTTTGCTGAGGAAGAGAACTATACCCGAATTCAAATTTCAGGTTCCGGGCCTCTCGAAATGCCATTCTATAAATTGTGTTCAGACCCGCCGAGGATCGTCATCGATGTTCCTCACATCGACCTAAGAGAGATCAAGGAGCCGGTGAAAATCGATAATGGGACGGTTGGCGAGGTCTTGACGACACAATACGATGACAAAGGAAGAATTGAAATTGGTCTCGCTCAGACGACTAATTACAATATTTCGAAGGAGGATAAGAATCTCATCATCGAGATCGAGAAGATAAAAAAAATGGCCGAAGTGAAAGAGGATAAGAAAGAGGAAGAGGTTGTAAAAGAAAAGGAGATTGAATCGCCTCCTCCGGAATTGAAGAAAGAAGAACCCCCCCCGGTTAAGCCGGTAGAGACGGCTGCTCCCCAGGAGACGTTGAAAAAGGCGAAGGAAATTCTTAAGGTTTCATTAGACCAGAAGAAGGATTACATTTCGTTCAACATCCTTGCCGACGGAAAACTTGGCAACTACAATGCGTTTAAGATGGATTCACCCCCGAGACTCGTTTTAGATATTTGGGAAGTGGATACGAAATACCCGAAGCGTTCCATCCAAATTAAAAACCCGTTGATCAAGAAAGTCCGGATCGGACACCACCCGGACAAACTGAGGCTCGTTTTTGAGTGCCTCACTCCTCAACTGCCTCCTTATCAAATCAATCGGATGGACGATAAGTTAACGGTCTCCTTTGGGAATGTTCCGCAGCCCTCGGAACCTCAGATCTCATTACCGGAGAAGACTGCTGAGACGATTCCAACCTCGAAGGCCCAGGTCAAGGCCCCCATCGAGTTTAAACTGATGGATCGAAAATCGAGGATCGTTGTATCCTTGACGGAGGAAGTAAAATTTGAATCTTCCAGGATTTCGAAGAATACGATTGCGGTGGATATAAAGAATGCATTCGTTCCAAAACATCTTCAAAGGGGATTGGATACGAGTGCATTTGAGAGCGCTGTGATCTATGTCGATTTGAAGAACGTGAAATCAGGGAAGACCACTGATGTGAGGATTTTGATCAAGCTGAGAGAAGAGA
>CAZFJD010000057.1:1192-13153 GCA_964518775.1 uncultured Syntrophaceae bacterium | reverse complement strand
TCCTTGAACTGTCTCAGGGCAATTTTCACCATCTCACCCTCACTCAAGAAGTAATTCTCATGGAGGTGGGCCATCTCTAATTCAATAGCCTCCCAGAGTTGCATAAACCGGGTCATCCGACACATGGTCTTCGCAGTTTTATAGGCATTAGGATGTTTGCCTGCCAACCTTTTTACCATTTTCCACGCTTCTTCTTCTAACTTCTCATGAGGAACTACTTTGTTAACAAAACCCATCCTCATGGCTTCTTGCGCATCAATTCGGTCTCCGCTGAGGCAGAGATACATTTGGTGTTTTGGATGTAAAAAATGCGATACAGCCCAAGTCGTCCCCCCTGCAGGGAAATGGGCGAAGTTTATCTCCGATAAGCAAAATAAGGCTTTATCCGAGGCAATCGCAACATCGCAAAGGGAGACTGGAACGACTCCTCCTCCGTATGTATGTCCGTTGACTGCAGCCACGGTCGGCTTCGGAAGATCATAAAACTTTCGATACCAATCTAGGATAGGATCCATCACAGCCCTGAAATTCTTTGAATCGCTCTGCTCCATAGTCTGAAGAAATGACATATCGAGATCCAATCCTGAGGAGAAACTATCCCCACTTCCCGTAAAGATCACCCCTCGAACACTGGCATCTTTCTCAATTTGGATCACCGCATCTAAAATCTCCTCATCCATCTTAGGGGTGAAGGCATTTTTCTTCTCAGGCCTGTTCAAACGAATGATCGCAATATCTTCCTTTCGTTCTAGGATGATTTGTTCATAAGCCATTATTAATTACCTCCTTTTTTCTAATTTAAAATTGAAATTTTAGTTCATTTTTTGTTCTCTGATCTCAATTTACCTGTGATATTCCACCTCCCTTCTCACAAGTTACCTTCCATCTATGAATCTCAATAGGATCTTGGCATTCCTAAACTCTGGGCAAGAAAATTCTTTGCCATCTCACTCGTTAGGGGAGATATCCTAAAAGCCCTGGCATCCCGCCAGTAACGCTCCATATCGAACTCTGTGCTATATCCATATCCACCTAAGATCTGCATTCCTTTATCTGTTACTTGATGTACAATATTTGAACAGGCTAAAAAGGCCTCCGCAGATTCAAAGCTGAACGCCTGTCCTACTGCCTCTAACCATGCCGCTTTGTATGTCAAAAGCCGCCCAGCGTCAATCATGGTTTTCATATCCGCGATGTAGTGTTGGAGGATCTGAAAATGGTTGATGGTCTTTCCGAAGGCCTCCCTCTCACTCGTATAACGAAGGGCGTCTTCAAAGGCTGCTTGAGCGATGCCGAGGCAAATGGCTGAAAAACAGGTCCGTTCACCATTGAGTATGGGCACCAATTGATACCACCCGTTATTCTCATCTCCTAGCAAATTCTCCTTTGGGATTTCCACATTTTCGAAATGGATCTCATCAAATCCTGTTGTCTTCCCCCCCACCTTTTCAATAGGTCTTATCGAAACCCCTTTCTGCTTAGCGGGTATAATCAGACAGGAGATACCCTGTGTTTTTTTGGGGGGGGTCTTAAGGGTTCTGACCATAGTAAAAATATAGTCTGCAATGTGAGCCAAAGTAATGAACATCTTTGAACCATTGACAATATATTTGCTCCTGTCAGCCGAAGGCTCGGCCATCGTTCTGAGAGAAAGAACATCTGAACCACCGGATGCCTCGGTCCATGCAAAGCAGGTTTGAATTTTCCCAGCCATAAGTCCGGGAAGAAATTTAGATTTCTGATCTTCTGTTCCAAGAGAAGAGATCACTTTATTGGTCAGGCCAATGGTATTAGTGAAAGGGACAGCCAGTGCCATTGTGGCTCTTGCCAGTTCTTCAATCACGATGACCATATCGATTGCCGTACCACCCATTCCTCCGTACTGGGTTGGAATGGGCAATCCAAGGAGGCCCATATCCGCCATGGATTTCCAGAGTCCGTATGGAAATTCACCTGTCTGTTCAAGCTTTCGAACATATTCTCGTGAGCAGTCTTTTTCTACAAACTTCCTTACGGTTTTTTGCAACATCTTCTGTTCTTCTGAGAATTGAAAATCCATAGCAAATTCACTCCAATTTTTTAATTTAGATGAATTCTTTTCGTTTCTTATATGAGGATCTCATAATTAGTGGAGACGAGATCCCTCAAATAGGGCCGGAGCTTCTCCAGGCTTTCTGTCTTCCATGCCCTCTTATAATCTTGACCTTCCTGGATTACCGTGTTTTCATGAAAATGGACCGTTAAATACTTTGGTCCCCTCTCCCCTAAGTTGATCGCCTGCCAAGTGGTAAATACTCCAAGTATGTTGGATAGGAGTGGAATATGCTCTTTCTTAAACCAGTCTTTGAACTCCTGCTCATATTCTGAAGTTACATTCACTTCTACTGTCCTGATGATATTACCCTTCTTAAGACCTGTTCTGGCTGGCCCTGGTACAATGACTTCATAATTTCTTGTATCGAAATTTTTCAAAAAGGGATAGATCTTCTTTGCCCAATCCGTAAGGCTGGCCTGTTTGTAAATCTCCCCTTTTTGAACATCTAAATTTTGGTGTGCGTAAAGGTAAAAATATCTTTGCTCCCCCTCCCCTAATCGTTTGGCCTTCCACATCCCAAGAACCCCCGGGATTTTCCATAAAAGGGGTTCATGTTCTTCATTATACCAAAGGAGAAATTCATCCTCATATTTTGGATCCACATCAACCCGAATCGTCTTCAGGATGTAACCTATTCTCAACTCAAAAAAGGGGGAAACTGGATGCTGAATATTACCAGACTGGTCTTTTGAAAGGGTCATGAAGTCATTTTTCCTTTAAAACCCTGAGCAAATTCTGTCTGGGATAAAATACAAGAATACCGAATGAGGTCGTTCTTAACTTTTGGCAAATTTCTTTAGCACTTCAATACGCTGGTTCGTTACCCCCTGGATATGTTTGATCTGTTCTGGACTCAAATGCCGATACTTCCCAACCAAAGAAAGATACTTCTCTACAGGCAATGGATTATCGACAGGATAAGTAAAATGGAGTTCTCCTGTTTTATATTCGAATTCCCAAAGTGGAATCATATTGGTTTCCACAGCCTTTCGTGCCACCTCAATCAGCATGCTCGGAGAAAACCGCCAGCCTGTAGGGCAAGGAGAAAAGACATGGATATAGGCCATGCCACGTCTTGAAGCCTCTATCGCCTTATCTAATTTTTTATAATAGTCCTCCAGAAAGGCAAGAGAAGCAGTGGCCACGTATTCACAATTATGCATCATCATGATCAGAGGCATATACTTGTTGTCTCGAGTCTTCCCACGCAACGCTGGGCCGACTGGTGTGGTCGATGTCCAAGCTCCATAAGGAGTGGTCCCTGATCTCTGAACGCCTGTATTCATATAGCCCTCGTTGTCGATGCAGATATAGATCATCTCTTCTCCACGTTCAGCCGCTCCGGAGAGCGATTGAAACCCCACATCAGCGGTTCCACCATCACCTGCCAGAGCAAGCATAGTGACATCTCGACCGATCCGATTATAATAGCGTCGAGCCCCAGCCAACATGGAAGCGATATTGGTGAGCAAAGGAAAGAATACAGGTGTCTTCGTTGCAGTGAGACCGTTATACCCCACCGCTCCGACTCCCCCAATGCATCCCGGAGGGGTGGCCAAAACGGTGTCTGGACCCACTCTCCGCATTGTATGCCTCATAAGAAGCTCAGAATTACAACCCAAACAGGCAGAAACACCCGGGACAAAAAGATCTTCTAAATCACCCCATTTTTTGTACAGTTCGCTTACCGTTTTGTACTCCAATGCCTTCGGTTTGCAGACCTTTACACAGGCAGGGTCTCCAGCACAATGATCACATTTAATCACATGTCCTGCGATCAGGTCATACGAAATGCCACCATATGGACATCCTAATGTACAAAGCAAACAGTTGACACATTTCTCTTCATTCCACTCCACCACACCCGATTCTGGGTTTTTATTTAGTGCGCCCGAGGGGCAATTTGGGATGCAACTCGGATCCCCACATTGCAAACAGATGACGGGTGCGAAGAATTCTTCGTGAATCTCCTTGATAGGCTTGATTCGAGAATGAATGGGATTCTTCGTATAGGATTTCGACTCTAAACAAGCCTGTACACAATCGCCACAACCGTCACATTTTTCAGGATAGACTGCAATTGTTTTATATGCTTTACCCAATGTCATCTCTCTTCCTCTCTTGCTCTTCCCTTCTCCAGGTCTTCCACATTAGGCGTCGGCTCATTTGGACTGGATTGCCAACAAATTCTGCTTTCACCGCGGTCATATCCACCTTTCGTCGGATTAGATTTAGCAAGATACCTGGATCCAATAAGGAGTTGATTGTACTGCTGCCCACCAAGCAATTCTCTTTAAAGACCATTTTCTGATATATTTTGGCTGTGGGAAGATACATGGTATCGATCTCATAGGTTTCCTTCTCTTCTGGGTTGGCGAGACCAATGGCAAAGGCCCTATTCCCAAAAAAATTGAACGTATTCATCGGTATGCCGCCCGGATATGGCGAGATGGCCTCTGTCCCGACCATGGCCTTCCCGGCGATCTTCCCCTGAATGATGGCATCCGGGAGAGTGGCGCTAAGGATCTTCTTATCGCTGAAAAAATCCTTTGCTTGAGCCACATCGCCTGCCGCCCAAACATTTTTCACCGAGGTCCTCATGGTATCGTCAACGAGAACTCCTCGATCTGTTCTTATTTCTGAATTTGAGAGGAAATCGAAGCAGGCCCTGACACCCGTGGTGGCAATCACCATCCCCCCTTCTAATCGCTGACCTTTCTGAAGGCTCATCACAACCTTGCTATCCAAAGCCTCGACCTTAATTGCAGAGTTATTCGTGTAACAGTTTATCCCTTGCGAGGCAAATTCCTTGCGGATGAGTTCAGAACAGTCAAGATCAAAATAGCCTGGAAGGATCTGAGGTAGCATCTCCACTACCTGCACCTTCATCCCCTTTTGGGCCAGACATTCGGCCAGGTGCATTCCGACGAGTCCCGCCCCCAAAACCAGAGCAGATGAGGCTTGGCCAACTTCTTGAAAAATCCTCTTAACATCAGCCAAAGTCCTAAGGGTGAACGCTGAAGAGGGAGACAAGCCAGGGATGGGAGGTAGTGTCGGTTCTGCACCGCTGGCAATAAGAAGTTTTTCATATTGTACTCTCTGGCCATCATCCAAGGTAATCTCGGAGACCTTAGTATCCACTGCCACGACAGAATGGTTTTTTATCAAGGTCACCTTTTTCTCAGAAAAGTATTGATCATCACGAAGGAAAATGGAACGCTCGTTAATCTTTCCGGAAATGATATATGGAAGAACAGTTGGGGAATAGGGGGGATACTCCTTGCTGACAAGAGTCACGGAACCCTCAGGGTCACAAACCCTAATTTCATCGAGGGCTGTCAATCCTGCATGGCTGCCACCAACGATCAAATATTTCGTTTGAGATTTATGATCCATCTTTTATCCTCATCTCTAACTACCCTTAATCGTCCTCATTGAGCCAGATCGTTTCCCGAACCACATCTCCCTTAAGAAAAGCTCCCTTTGTCTGCTCAATGGTTCTGGCAAAATGATCCACTGTGATATCTGAACCGGCCAACCCGCCAATGAAACTCAAGGCTGGTATCTTTCTCTCTAGAAAATATAGCGTTGATAACACCTCCTGAAATACAGGACCTGAGTTCCATCCGAAGTTAACTGCCCGGTCAACCACACCTACTGCTTTAATATTTGATAAAGTTTTTTTCAAAGGATCCACGGGAAAAGGACGAAATGTCTTGATCCTGACCATTCCTACCTTCTCGCCCGTCTCTCGAGCAATATCAATGGCATCTTTGGCTGCTCCAGACATTCCACCGATGGTGATGAGAGCGTAATCAGCCCCCTCCATTCGATATTCTTCTATTAAAGGAGGATGAACCCGTCCAAATCTTCTGCCCCATTGGTCATGAACCTCGGTGATGACCCGTAATGCATTCTGCATTGCTCTGCAAGATCCCTTTCTGTATCTTACAAACATTGATACACCGGGCCCACCTGCCCCACCAGTGAGGGGATCGACCCCCATTGGCCTTTCAGGATCGAGCGCCACATGCCAGTTAGTATTCTTCTCTCCCAAAAAGGCATCCACATCTTCCTGATCCGGCAGCTCAACCCTCTCCACACCATAGGAAAGATAATTTCCATCGTGGTTCACATTCACAGGAAGCATCACTTCCCGATTTTCAGCGATTTTATATGCCATCACAATGGTATCCAGAATTTCCTGGGCACTCTCACAATACATATGGATCCAGCCGACCTCCTTGACTGTCATCGCATCCTGCTGGCCTCCCCAAACGCATTGCGGTGAAATTCCATCACGAGTAACAATAGACATAACAATGGGCAATCTCAATTGGGGTGTTCGAAAGTAAGGCTCAAACATAAAGGCCAGACCTTGGCCACAGGAGGCTGTAAACGTTCGAGCCCCTGCTAAGCAAGCGCCCTGCAATACGGAAAGGACACTGTGTTCTCCTTCCACATCCATGAGGTCGGCTTTAATGATACCATCTGCGACAAACTGTGAAATGTATTCGGCTAAAGAAGACTGCGGTGTAATGGGGTAAACGGCTACCATATCAGGTCTTGATAGCGCCACTCCCCAGGCCGCTGCCTCATTCCCGTCGCAAACGATTATCTTAGGCATATCTCAATCCTCTTGTTCTTCAATCATAATAATGGCATTGTTGGGGCATTCCCGTGCACATACTCCACAGCCCTTGCAAATCTCCAGATTGGCTTCAAACCATTTCTCTTTCTCAACGATGCATTGGGTCGGGCAATATCCCCAGCAAGTTGCACATTTAACACATTTCTCTCTAAGCACCACTGGACGCTCAGCCCTCCAATCGCCTGTCATTAAGACAGAAAAATCCGTAGCGATAGGGCAGAGGTCATTCGGTATCGTCGACTGATCAAAAGGTTTTTTTGCTTGTTTCCTCATAGGTCTCCTTATCTCTTTATGTTGTATACCTTTGTCTCCTCATACCCTCGTTTTGCAGCCAAAGTATTCTTCTCCACAGCTGCATCCCTATAGGCAATCGATTCGACAGCTTTGTAAAGCGAATCCATGGACACAATATCTGTTGTCTTAACGAGAGCACCCAACATGATGACATTAGTGATGGCCTTACCGAACACATCCAAGGCAATCCCAAAGGCATCACACAACCCCACTTTCACAACTGTCTCAGGAATGGTGAGTCGGTCTAAATTCCTCTTCGTCGCTTGAACCCATATCCCATTAGGGGTCATTCCGCTGAAAATATTGACAGAGCGCGGTAGCGTTGGATCGAGACAGACGATGCAATTGGGTTGGTAGATGTTCGTCGATTGTCTGATGACTCGATCATCATAACGCAGGAAGGCTGCTACGGGAGCTCCTCTTCGTTCAAAACCGAAAGAAGGAATGGCCTTGACAAATTTCCCTTCCTCCACGAGCGCTTTAGCCAAAATCTTTGAGGCTAAGACAGCCCCTTGTCCCCCTCTGCCGTGAAATCGAATTTCATACATGCCCACGCCCTCAATCTCTAAAAATGGTTATTGAGCCAACCTCAATATCTATTCATAAAGTTCTTTTCAGATATCTTCCACTCCCTGGATCGATGATAATCTTCCCATCCTTAAACGCTACCTTTCCACCTTTAATCACGACCTCAGGCCAGCCCTTAAGCTTCTTACCTTCATACAGTGAGAAATCGCTATAAGAAAAGAGCGCTTTGCTGGTTACGGTGATTTCTTTGTCAATATCTAAAACTACGAGGTCTGCATCACTGTTTACCGCTATGGTCCCCTTCTGGGGATAAACCCCAAAAATTTCCGCCGGATTTTTAGTAGCCCTTATTAGAATAGTGTCAAGGGGTACCTTCCGTTTGTGATATCCTTCTGTTAAAAGTGCTGGGAGATGGGTTTGAATAATCGGATATCCTGGCATTGCTCCTAACATTCCCTTCTCTGCCTGTTTTACAGCCTTCGATAAAGATACATTGTCTGTCCCAAAAGATGAGAGGGTACCATCTTTAACACGATCCCACAGGCCTTCAATGTCCTTCTCTCCTCTTATGGGTGGAACCATCTTTGCAAGAAGGCCGCTTGGATCTTTTTTACTAATCGAAAGATAGGCTGAGGTTGTCTCGGCAAATATCTTTTCTCCTCCAGTCTTATATAATTCTGCAAGCCTATCCGCTCCTTCTTTGGTAGAGGTATGGACGATGTACATCCGATTTCCCGCCTGACTAGCAAGATAGAAAGCCCTCATAATTGCTATTTCTTCAGCAATATTAGGGCTGGAATCAGCCCAATCTTCCAGAGTTCCATTTGGCTTTTCTTTCGAAACCTTCTCAAAGGCGATATCAGCCATAGATTGGTCTTCACAATGAACGCAAGCCAGAGCGCCAATGGCTGCCACTTTTTTAAATCCTTCAAGGATAAAGCCGTCGCTTACCCCTGGGAAAACCCCTTTTACACCACACATATAGAACTTGAAATCGGTGACGCCAAATCTTTTGTAGTATTCCTCAATTTCTTTCATTTGAACATCTGTAAAGATGCTCAGGTGGAGTAATACATCTACAGAAGATTTCTTCTCAATGGTTTTGATGAGGTTTTCAAGCATACCAAGATAAGACTCTCCACCCCCCATAAAAACGCCTATTGTCGTCACCCCACCTGCCAAAGCCGCTCTGGTCTCAGTCTCACACTCTTGTTCGAAATCCTTGAATATGCCAAGATGTACATGGGGATCAACAAGACCCGGAATAACGAACTTCCCTTTTGCATCAATCGTACTTTGGGCTTCAGGAAGATAAGCACTTTCGCTCAATAAGACAATCTTACCTTGTTTCGCGCCGATACCAATATTGAAAAATCCGCTACCTGGTACATAAACATTACCATTAACAATCTTAATATCTAACATAGCTATCCCTCCTTTACAGAATCATATATATTAAGAATTTTTCGCAACTTAATATTATAAAAAGATTTTTTCAAAAAATGTGTTTTACAACACAATTTTCGCTCTTTTATTTAAGGTTTGATTCAATTGAGGTTATAAAACCGTTGTATTTTTAATGATTTTATAAAAACCCTAAGAAATCAATAGGTTTTGCCATTCTATTTTCAAGGGGTTACTTTAATTCATTGAAATAGCATTATGAATAACATTGTTGGTTTCCGACGCAACTATCATTCCGAGGCTAAATAGAAGTTCTTCATCTTTCACTTAGATCGTTGTAAACGGACAGGTCTTTACATTGATCGATAGAGACTTCAAAGGCAGGGAATTTTCTGATCCCTTTACGTTCCATTTATTGATTAAATGGAACTCATCGATCGACACGAAAGAAGATAAGATCGGGATTGGCCCTGACCCCGAAAAAACGACCACCGCTCTCATGAAAGATCCTCCATCCTTAATTGTCGGCAATTCCATCCCATAGCTGATCTCATTGGCGTCAGTTCCCTTGTAATTTTGAGCAATAAATATATAATAACCGAGCTGTACATTAAGAAGAGCTGAAGAACTGGATGGCCGAAACCTTATTGCAAGTCAAAGATCTTCACACCTTCTTCAATACGGAGAAAGGAGTGATAAAAGCGGTCAATGGGGTTGAATTTTCCATGTCCAAAGGAGAGACCATCGGCTTGGTAGGAGAATCAGGTTGTGGAAAGAGCGTCACAGCCCTTTCGATCATCCGACTGATCCAGCCGCCGGGTCGAATCGTCAAAGGGCAGATCATCTTTGACAATCGGGATCTGCTGGAGATGAGCGAAGCTGAGATGCGGCAGATAAGAGGAAATCGCATCTCCATGATCTTTCAAGAGCCGATGACTTCTTTGAACCCGGTCCACCGCATTGGTGATCAGATCTCTGAAGCCATTTGGCTTCACCAAGGTCTCTCGAGACGAAAAGCGACGGATTTAACCGTAGAGATTCTGGAAAAGGTGGGGATCCCCGACCCGGGGAAACGTATGAGAGAGTTTCCCCACCAGCTGAGCGGTGGAATGCGTCAGCGTGTGATGATTGCCATGGCCCTTTCCTGCAATCCAGAGATGATGATCGCTGATGAACCCACAACGGCCCTGGATGTCACGATCCAAGCCCAGATCTTAGATCTCATGGATAAATTAAGGGAGGAGATGGGGGCATCTATCCTCCTCATTACCCATGACCTCGGTGTTGTTGCAGAGATGGCTCATACCGTCGTTGTGATGTATGCTGGAAGAATCGTCGAATATGCAAACGTCCTCGAACTTTTCAACGAACCAAAGCATCCTTACACCTTGGGTTTGATGGATTCGATTCCCAAAATGGACGAGCCTGTCCCTCCAGATAAGATCCTTCGATCCATTCCCGGTGCTGTTCCAAGCCTTCTCGAGCTCCCTCCGGGGTGTCCTTTCGAGAAGCGCTGTTTTAAGGCCTTCGATCTCTGTAGTCAAAAAGACCCCTTGCTCTCCGAATTGCGCCCCGGTCATCTGGTGAGGTGTTGGCACTTTGGAAAATCCTGACCTCCTTGTCGTAGAGAACCTTAAGAAATACTTCTCCGTGGGCGGAGGGCTTTTCGGAAGGCCTACTTCTCGAGTCAAGGCGGTGGATGGAGTGAATCTCGCCGTCCGGAAGGGAGAGACGTTAGGGTTGGTTGGGGAATCAGGCTGTGGAAAGACCACCTTCGGCCGATGCATCCTGAGGCTTGAAGAGCCCACTGAAGGAAAGATATTTTTTGAGGGTGAGAACATCCTGGCTTACAGTCAAAAGAGGATGAGGCAGATTCGACGGGACATGCAGATCGTCTTTCAGGATCCCTATTCCTCGCTCAATCCCCGGAAAACCGTGGGCCAAATAGTCAGTGAAGGGTTTCGAGTTCATCGAATCTTTTCAAAGAGAGAACGTCAGAAGCGAGTCAGAGAGATGATCGAGACCGTGGGCCTTCTTCCAGAACATATCGATCGCTACCCCCATGAATTTAGCGGAGGCCAGAGGCAACGCATCAGTGTCGCAAGAGCTCTCCTGTTGCGTCCAAAAATGATCATCGCCGACGAGCCCGTATCTTCCTTAGATGTTTCCATTCAAGCACAGATCCTCAATCTCCTGGTACAGCTACAGCGCCAATTTGACCTCACATACGTCTTTATCTCTCACGACCTGAGGGTTGTCAGACACATCAGCGATCGGGTCGCGGTCATGTACCTGGGCCGCATCGTCGAACTATCAAAGACTGAGGCTCTTTTTAAACGGCCATTTCATCCCTATACGGAGGCTCTGATATCAGCTGTTCCCGCTCCGAAGCCTATGGGCCAAAGAGAAAGAATTATCCTAAGAGGCGATATCCCAAGTCCGATCAACCCCCCTGCTGGATGCCATTTCCACCCCCGATGCCAATATCGTCAGCAGATTTGTACTCAAACAGCTCCAGTAATGGAAGACCAGAATGAGAACCACTGGGTAGCCTGCCACTTCCCACTAACCCCTTTGGGTTGACACGCAGAGTTGACAAATATCGTTGTTTTGTTAACATCTCAATAAGTCGCACAGGAAGAGCGTAAGAAATGGTTCTCCAATATACGACAAAACGAATTATCTATCTCATTCCAACTCTCTTCATTCTGTCCTTTGTCGTCTTCACCCTTGTAAGGTTGATCCCTGGGGACCCAGTTTTGGCCATAGCAGGTCCGGATGCGACGCCGGAGGTCTTGGAGGAGATGCGGATTGCCCTGGGTCTAGACCGGCCGATCTTAATCCAGTACGGCGTTTATCTTAAGGGACTCCTGAAAGGCGATTTAGGAACATCCCTTAGAACTCATCAACCCGTGCGCAGCGAGATCTGGCGCCGACTGCCATCCACAGTGGAGTTGGCAGCAGCGGGTATGATGATCAGCCTCCTCAT
>CAZFJD010000057.1:0-1092 GCA_964518775.1 uncultured Syntrophaceae bacterium | reverse complement strand
GGCCTCCCACCTGCCCGGATCGTCATCCATCATGCCCTGCAAAACGCCTTGATCGCTCCGCTAACCGTTGCAGGTCTGGAGTTTGGCCGATTGGTGACCGGCGTCATTGTGATCGAAACAATCTTCGCCTGGCCTGGCATTGGAAAGCTTCTGATCGACGCAATCCAATTTCGAGACTGGCCGGTTATCCAAGGATTGATCCTGACGTTTGCCTTGATCTTTGCATTCGTCAATCTATCAGTGGATGTCATCTATGCCGTCCTCGATCCTCGTATCAGGTTGGAATAGCCATGGATAAGACGTGGAACAGATCTTCTAAGATACCCCTATCCATGAGGATCAGTCTTGTGATCATAACAGTCCTTGGTTTGGTGGCCCTTTTCGGTCCCCTCTTGCCTCTGCCGGACCCATACGCCCAGAACATTATGAAGGCGTTGAAGCTGCCATCGACGGACCATTGGTTGGGGACAGACCAGTTAGGCCGAGACCTGCTGTCGAGGATTGTCGCTGGCAGCCGATTTTCTCTCCTCATTGGCTTCGGTGCCGTCCTCGTCGGTATGGCCATAGGCCTTCCCTTTGGCATGCTGGCTGGCTTTTATGGAAGGGGGTTGGACAGGATCTTTTCTTGGGTCATCGATATCCTTCTTGCCTTTCCAGGCATCATCTTGGCCTTAGCGATTGTGGCTGTAACCGGACCCGGCATTGGGAATCTCATCTTTGCGGTGGGGCTCCGCACCATCCCGGTCTTTGCCCGCGTATCGAGGGCAGAGACCTTATCGCTCCGGCAGCGCGACTTTGTGGAGGCGGCGAGGGCCTTGGGTTGTCGGCCCTACGAAATCATGTATTGGCATATCCTTCCGAATATTGTCGGTCCTCTTATGATCGTCGCATCCCTTCAGACGGCCACAGCCATCTTGATTGGTGCGACCCTGAGCTTTCTCGGCGTAGGGGTTTCACCTGAGGTGCCTGAATGGGGATCCATGCTCAATGCAGGACGGCCATATATGATGAGGCATCCACACCTCGTCTTAGTACCTGGATGCACTCTGATGATTGCTATGATGGCCCTCAATATCGTCGGGGATTATCTAA
>CAZFJD010000056.1:8483-13173 GCA_964518775.1 uncultured Syntrophaceae bacterium | reverse complement strand
GTTTTTGGACGTCCGAGCTAAATCGATTAGAGGTTGCGCTCTAAAACTTTCTCGGCCGGCCTATCTGCTTCTTTGACAGCGTTGTTCCCCATCATATCCATCACGGGAAAAGAGATGCTTACTGATGAACAATTCCACCTTGACACCGATGTCGATTTGATTCAAAAATGAAGAATATGGCCAGATCGGAGAAGAAGAATCTCTATTCTTTTCATTCGTGGTTCGAATCCGAACCATGGAAGAAGTGGAAACGTATTGGATTGACCGGACTGTTGGGGTCTTCTAAGGCGTATTTCTTATCCCATTGGAGGGAAAGGGTGAGAGGATCCCTTCTGGTCGTTGTTCCTCACCTTCGGAAAGCCCAATCTCTCCTTGAGGATCTTCGATTTTTCGAGAGGGAGGCGAATGATGCCTGCTTCCTCTTTCCTGAATGGGAGACCCTTCCTTATGATGACATTCCCCCTCATCCGGAAATCATTAGGGAAAGAGTGAATTGCCTCTTCACCCTTTTGAACAGAGAGGATATCGTCATCATCTCATCCATCAGGGGGTTGATGCAGAAGGTCCTCTCCCCTGTCGACCTGAAAGGGTCTTCCTTTTTTCTTTCTGTGGGAGAAGAGGTGAATCGTGAGCACTTGGTCAATTTTCTTCAGGAGACCGGGTATACTTCCGTGAAGATTGTGGAAGAAAGGGGAGATTTTAGCCTTCGGGGAGCGATCATAGATATCTACACCCCATTCTATGAAGACCCTTTGCGATTCGAATTTGATGGAGATCGACTCGAGTCGATCCGAAGATTTGAGCCGGAGACTCAGCGTTCCATCCCGCAAGGCATGATGGAACGTGCCATCCTTCTTCCAGCAAGGGATATTTCAAAGGATTCCTCCAATCAAGCCTTATCCACCCTTTTTGATTATCTAAAGGAGAACGGAGGTCTCTTGGTCGACGAAGGAGATGAAGTGGAGAGGGAGGCAAAAGCCTTCTCCAGCTTAGTCGAAGAACATTATGAGAAGGCCTTGAAGAAAAAGAGCTCTGTCCCTACGCCGGAATCAACATATCTTGGTTTCGAGGATTTCTCTTCTTTGTTGGAAAGATTTCAAACGGTCTTTCTCCAAGAGGGGCCGGTTGCCCCTCCCCAATGTCAGCACGTTTATTCAGTCGGGATGGAAACGAACGAGGATCTTCGAAGGGAGATGAAGACCGTCCTTTCGATGGAAGAGAGGGTGACTGAGACTTCGCCCTTTTCTATTTTTTTAAAGAACCTCCGTGAATGGCAAGAAAAAGGGATGAACGTCTTCATCGTTTCGCACACCTTGGGTCAAGCGGAGAGGTTAAGGGAGCTTCTCTCCCATTATGAAGTGCCATCCCGTCTCGAAGAAGTGCAAAGGTTCAGAGAGATCAGGGATCAGCCGGAGGGAATTCTCGGCCTGTTGGTGGGTCCCCTTTCCTCAGGGTTTCGAAACCCCCAAGAGGGATGGGTCCTTCTGACCGAGGAGGAGATCTTTGGTGAGCGAAGGAGGCTAAGCGAAGCAAGGGATCGAGCCAGGCTTCCACAGGCGAAAGGGCCCCAACTCTCTTCTTACAGCGAACTTCGACAGGATGACTTCGTCGTCCATATTGATTGTGGAGTAGGCCTGTACAAAGGGTTGAGGCATTTGAGCATCGAAGGCGTTCGGAACGACTACCTTCTCTTGGAATACCTTGAAGGAGACAAACTCTTCGTCCCTGTGGATCGCCTCAATCTCATTCAACGTTATGTGGGAGGGGATGGAAGGCGACCCAAACTGGATAAATTGGGAAGCCGCTCGTGGGAAAGGGCGAAGAAGAAGGCGAAGGCAGCTGTGTCAGAGATGGTTAAAGAGATCGTTGACCTCTACGCAGCAAGACAGGTCTTCAAGGGTTTTAGTTTCTCTCCTCCGGATCAGTTCTATAAGGAGTTTGAAGCCACCTTTGAATATGAGGAAACACTGGATCAGATGAGGGCCATCGGAGAGGTAATGAAGGATATGGGTGATCCAAGACCCATGGACCGCCTCATCTGTGGAGATGTAGGGTATGGGAAAACCGAGGTGGCTATTCGAGCCGCATACCGGGCGGTGATGAGTGGAAAACAGGTTGCCATCTTAGTACCCACCACGGTTCTGGCGCAACAACACCACCAGACCTTTACCTTGCGATTCAAGACCTATCCGGTCGTGATCGAAATGCTGAGCCGCTTTAAAAGTCCGCAGGAGCAGAAGGGGATTATAAAAGGGTTGAAAGAAGGACGGGTGGACATTGTGATCGGAACCCATCGGCTTCTCCAGAAAGACGTCGCCTTCAGGGATTTGGGGCTGGTGGTTGTCGACGAGGAGCATCGATTTGGCGTCTCACACAAGGAGAAATTAAAACAGATGAGAAGATTGGTGGATGTGATCACCCTCACCGCCACCCCTATTCCGAGAACGCTCCAGATGGCCATCTCTGGTATCCGGGACCTCAGCCTCATCCAAACCCCTCCTGAAAATCGGCTCTCCATTCGGTCCTTCGTCGTTCGTTATGATGAGGAGGTGATTCAGGAGGCCATCTTGAGGGAGTTTCGCCGCGGGGGTCAGGTCTTCTTCGTCCACCATCGAGTCCAGAACATCTATGCCATGGCCAACCATCTGAAACGTCTTGTCCCAGAAGCCTGCTTGGCCATTGCCCACGGCCAGATGAGGGAAAAGGAGTTGGAAAGGGTGATGCTTCGGTTCGTCAAGGGAGAACATAATCTTCTTCTCTGCACCAGTATCATCGAATCCGGTTTGGACATCCCAGCGGCCAACACGATCCTGATCAACCATGCCGAGCAGTTCGGCCTGGCCGACCTGTATCAGCTCCGAGGCAGAGTTGGCCGAGGGAGTCATCAGGCCTATGCCTATCTCCTCATTCCCGGGGAGCTCACTCTTTCGAAGGATGCGATGAGAAGACTCCGAGCGATTCAAGAATTGAGCGAACTGGGATCGGGTTTCAAATTGGCCATACATGACCTCGAGATTCGAGGAGCAGGGAATCTCCTTGGGCCATCCCAGTCCGGCCATATCGCAGCGGTGGGGTTAGAACTCTACACCCGGCTGATGGAGAAGGCTGTTCGGGAGTTAAAAGGTGAGGAGGTAATTGAGGAGATCACTCCGGAGATTCATTTCCGTCTCCCTGCCTTCATACCGGAATTCTATGTGGAGGATCCAGGGGGAAGGTTGAGCCTCTATCGCAGACTCTCTCTCTGTCGTTCCGATGAGGAGGTGGAGGTGATTCGAGAAGAGATGGTGGACCGCTTTGGAAGGATTCCTCTGGAGGTGGATCACCTTCTTCAGGTGATCAAGGTGAAGATCCTTTTGACCCAATTGTCGATCAAGAAGTTTGAAGAGACACCTTCGCAAATCATTCTCACGTTCGACGTGACGACTCGAGTTTCTCCTCAAAGGATGGTGGAGTTTGTGCAAAGAGGGAAGGGCCGATATCGATTGACCCCAGATTCCAAATTGATGATTGAAGGATGGCCTGATATGAAGAAGGACCCCTTTGAAGCGGCCAAAAAGCTGTTGAAAGCACTGGCCTGATATGATAGATTTCAAAACAAATAGGCTTTTGAGTAAGGGTTAGGAAGCCGGTTTCGTTTAGGGTTAAAAGGTCAACCCCGTTAGAATTTCCAGTGGGGCATTGAACCCCGCAGGAATTGTATTAAGAAGTAACTCTGCTGCAAAGCAGCGGGGCGTTATTTCTAACGGGGTAACGGTTCAAGATTTTAAGCCTGATGAGACATGAACCAAAGGCATTTTTGGAGGCAGATGATGCTAAAGGCAGGAAGGATCTTCTTCTGGATCTCGCTCTTCTTCTTAATGCTACAGCTGGGTTGTGAGAGATCAGGAGAGAAGAGCTTGGGGAAGAACGAACTGGTCAGGATCAATAATGTTTCCATCTCTATTGAAGAGTTTCGTCAGATGTCGGAAGCACAACCGTTGGAAGGGAAGATGAGACTTTTGGACGAGAAAGGGCTGAGAGATTTTCTTGACAACTACGTGATTACGCGAGAGGTGCTCTATCAGGAGGCGAAGCAAAAGGGTTTTGATAAACGTAAAGCGATCATGGCAAGGGTGGAAGATTTCAAGAGAGCGATGGCTATTGATGCCCTTCTTGAAGAGGCCCTGAAAGGAAAGGACGAAGTCTCTGATGAAGAGGCTCTGAAATATTATCAGGAGGATCAAGATCGCTTTATCGAACCACGAGAGATAAAAATCCGCCACATCGTGGTCAACTCAGAAGCTGCTCTCAAGGAGGTTCTAACGAGGCTTACAGGGGGTGAAAGCTTTGAGAAGTTGGCATCGACTTACAATGTGGATAGGTCTCGGGAGGACGGGGGAAACCTCGGGTATATCCGGAGAGGACAGTTGGCACCCTCATTTGCCCAATTCGAAGAGACGGCCTTTTCGCTCAGGAAGAAGGGACAGATCAGTGAAGTCGTCAAGACCCCCCTTGGATATCATCTCATCCAGCTGGAAGATAGCCGGGGGACTGCCTTAAGACCCTTCGATCAGGTCAAAGAGAGGATCCGTGTCTTCCTCAAAGTGAAAAAGAAACAGGACGCCTACCTCGCCTATGTGAAGGAAACCAAATCGCGGGCTAAGATTGTGATGAATGAGAAGTTGTGGGCTGAAGAAGAGAAGAAGGAGGT
>CAZFJD010000056.1:5832-8383 GCA_964518775.1 uncultured Syntrophaceae bacterium | reverse complement strand
GGGCTAAGATTGTGATGAATGAGAAGTTGTGGGCTGAAGAAGAGAAGAAGGAGGTAAAGCCAAAAGAAGAGAAGAAATGAAGAAGTGTCCTTTCATCTTCACCTTATGGATCGTCCTCTTTTCTCTTTGGAATTGCAGCCAATGGGTAGGGGAGCTCCCTGAACAGGTTGCCGCTCGGGTCAATCAGGAGCAGGTTACGGTCGAGGAGTTCAACCGAGAATTTAAGGAACTGATCTCAGAGACTGGTAAAGGTGCAAAGGAGACGAACCTTGGAGATCTGAAACGGTCCTACCTCGATCATGTGATAGAACGAAAAATTTTGGTCCAAGAAGCCCGTCGATTGGGGATCAAGGTCTCCCTGGAGGAATTGAATCAGGCCATTTTAGAGATCAAGATGGATTATCCCGGGGAGGGGTTTGGAGAAAAGTTAGGTCTTAAAGGGATGACTTTGGAAGAATGGAAGGTTCAGTTGGAAGAGAAGTTATTGGCGGAAAAGATGATCCGGAGCGTGCTCCAGTACCGAGGGGAGATCGACGAAAAGGAAGCGCTTCAATATTACGAAGCTCACCGCTCTTCATTTCAACTTAAACCAAGGGTGAGGGCCCGTCAGATCATCGTGGCAGATGGGGAGGAAGCGATCCAGATCCTGAAGCGACTGAAAAAAGGGGGCGATTTTGAGAAGCTGGCGGTCAAGAAGTCGCTTGGACCCGAGAGGGTGAAAGGTGGTGATTTGGGCTACTTCAGCCAAGGGGAGAGGCCAGCCGAATTTGACCATGTCTTCTCGATGGAGGTGGGGACGGTCAGCGACGTGATCAAAAGCCCTTATGGTTATCATATCTTTAAGTTGGAAGAAAAGATTGAGCCTCGAGAGATTCCATTTGAAGAGGCCAAGTCAGAGATTCTCCAAGAGCTCCGCCGCAAAAAGGCGGAGGAGGAATATCAGAGATGGCTCCAAGGAGTCAAAGGGAAGGCAAAGATAAAGATCAATAAGAGGTGGCTCAGATCCTAAAGGGAGAGATGAGGGGATGAAAAGGATCCTTATTAGACTTGGGCCTCTTTTCTTTCTATTGTGCGGATGGATCTCCTTAGGTGAAGCCTTTGTCGATCGTATCGTCGCCATTGTCAACCAGGAGATCATCACCCTCTCTGAGGTTCAAAAATTGGCAGGGCCTCTTCAAGAGGAGATCCAAGGGAAGGATCGTCTGGAGAGACGGGAACGCGTTCATGAGGTTCAACGGAAGGTGTTGGACAGACTCATCGAGGAGAAGCTCATCGACCAGGAGGTGAAGAAAGCTGGGGTCAAAGTGACGAGTAAGGAGATCGAGGGGGCCTTGGAAGAGGTCAAGCGGCGAAACGCGATCACCCAAGAGGAGCTGGAAAAGGCCCTGGAAAAAGAAGGGCTGACCTTAGAGGCGTATAAGAAACAGATCGAAAAGAGAATCCAGCGCATGAAGTTCGTCAATTGGACCGTAAAGGTTGAGACAAAGGCTGGAGAAGGAGAGTTGAGAGATTTTTATCAAAAGAATATCGATCGGTATCGAAGCAACGAATCTTATCGACCCGGCCAAATCTTCTTCTTAGTTTCAAAGGAAGCCGGGCAGGAGGAGGTTCGGGAGATTAGGAAGAAGTGTCAAAAGGTCTTAGAAAGGATCAAAGGAGGAGAGGATTTTGGAGAGATGGCCCTCCTCCATTCAGAGGATATCTCCGCAAAGGATCGAGGGGACTTGGGTTATTTTAAAAGAGGAGAGCTCCTTCCCGAACTTGAAAAAGGGGCCCTCCGGCTCAAGGTCGGAGAAGTGAGCGGGATCATTCGAACGAGTTTAGGTTTTCATATTATTAAACTCCTTGATCGGAAAGGCGGGGATGCCCCTCCTTTTGAGGAAGTTAGGGAGAAGGTCCAAGCGGACTATCATGAGAGAGAGATGGAGAAGGCGTTCGAACAATTTCTCACTACCTTGAAGGAGAAGTCCGTCATCGAAATCAAACTCTAATTTGAAATTCCAAATTCCAAATCTCAAATAAATCCCAAACACTAATGTCCAAATGACCCAAACGATACAGTTAAATCGCCTTCTATAAGGCTTTCAAAAAGGGGGAATTCCTGCCTTGGACGGGACTCTTCCCTTTGAAAAAGGGAGGCGGGGGAGGGATTTGACGCTGATGTTACAAATAAATCGATCTGAGAAATGGGGAATAGAAAAGGTGACCGCAAGCCCCCGCTTTTATGGCAAAAGGGGAAAACCCCGGGGAAATAAAACTTGCAAATTAGAGGTGACACTTCTATAATACATACATGATTAAAAGACATTACGGAGATGTCCTCAGACGCCTTCTCCGCCAGTTTCCTGCGGTGACAATACTGGGTCCCCGGCAGTGTGGGAAGACGACCTTTATTCGGCAGGCGCTTCCCGCGTGGACCTATCTTGATCTTGAAAAGCCATCCGATGCCGCTCCTATCTCGACTGACCCAGAGGCCCGCCTTCGCCAGCTCGGCGACAGGGTAATTTTTGACGAGACACAGCGGGTTCCCGAACTCTTTCCCGTTCTTAGA
>CAZFJD010000056.1:4449-5822 GCA_964518775.1 uncultured Syntrophaceae bacterium | reverse complement strand
GTGTTGCTGGGTTCCGCCTCTCCGTCCCTAGTTCGGAAGATTTCCGAATCGCTGGCTGGGCGCACGGCCTTTCTCGATCTGCCACCCTTCCGCTGGGACGAAGTGGCTGAGAGAAAGAATCCGAAGACCCTTGCAGTCCTCTGGTTCCGGGGAGGATTTCCGGAAGCGTACCTCCAGCCGGACGACCGAGCGCGGCGCGACTGGCTGGAATCCTACACACGAACGTTCATCGAGCGAGACCTCAACGTGCTGGGCATCGATGTCTCAGCTTCCCAGATGAGGAAGCTGTGGATGATGCTCGCCCATTGCAATGGGGTGCTCTGGAACGCTTCTCAGCTTGCCGCATCGCTGGGTGCCAGCTACCACACGGTGAACCGGTACGTAGACATTCTGGAGCAGACGTTTCTGATCCGGAAGCTGCCCCCCTATTTCGTTAACATCGGCAAAAGACTCGTAAAAAGCCCCAAGATCTACTTTCGGGATACGGGGCTGCTTCACTTCTTCCTGGGGATACATTCCTCCTCTGTTCTGGATGTACATCCGGCGCGAGGAACAAGCTGGGAGGCTTTCATGATCGACCAGATAGTTTCGGCCTTTCAGCGGGTTGCACCGGGAAGCCAGGCTTACTTCTGGAGGACTTCCTTGGGAACCGAGGTTGATCTTCTTCTGAATGTGGAGGCAAGGCTTGTACCTATTGAAATCAAACTTCACTCCGCTCCGACATCCCAAGACGCCGAGGGACTGCACCGCTGCATGAAAGATCTGAAGGTGAAGCACGGTTTTCTCATCTACCCCGGCAAAGAAGCGTATTCGCTTGGGGAAGGAATTACAGCGTTGCCCGCAGAAGGGATTCTCTCTTCGCCCCGAGAGTTGATCCGGCTGTGATAACCTGAATATGGAATGATTTGGGCCGTTATGGAGCCCCAGGGGCAAAGCTCGCGGTTCCCAAGAGACGCCCCACAAGGGGTGAACATCCCGTACCAGAGGACCAATTCACCCACGGGTAGAATCCGTGGTCCTCTTGGTTCGGGATAGAAGAATTTTGTATGGGGAGTAGGCGTACCTGTATATCCGAGGTGACGTCAGAGACAGCCATGCAGTTGGCCAAGGGAGTCATGATATTATGTAGTCTCAATTGGCCCGAAGCAGTTTCCACGAAGAGATACTTAAAACCGGTGAAATTATTTTTAGTGCGGCTGAGTCCCAGGATTGATGTCCAATGGATTAGAATAAAAAAGTTGTTTTAGAACCTACGTCCCGTCCTACGTCCTACATTTCGGATGTTCATAAAAAGCTTTAGAATATTATAAAAAAGGTTTGTTTATGACTCTTCCCATCGTCGGGATTACCATGGGTGATCCCACGGGTATTGG
>CAZFJD010000056.1:0-4349 GCA_964518775.1 uncultured Syntrophaceae bacterium | reverse complement strand
GATAAGAAGTGTGGCCAGGCAATGGTGAGATATATCGAAGAGGCGGCCCAATGGGTAATGGACGGTAAGGTGGATGCCATCACCACCTGTCCGATCAATAAGCAAGCGATCAACGAAGCTGGGTTTCCTTTCTCAGGCCACACTGAACTCTTAGCGCATTTGGCTCAAGCCTCATCCGTTGCCATGATGTTTTTGGGATCGAGATGGAAGGTCGTTTTGGTGACGACCCATCTTCCCCTTAGAGAGGTCTCGACATCGATTACTCGGGACCGTGTGCTTTCCACGATCCGAATCACGGATGAAGGACTGAAAGGATATTTCGGGATCGTCCATCCCAAGATCGCTGTCCTCGGCCTCAATCCCCATTGTGGGGAAGATGGGCTCTTTGGGGACGAGGAGAAGACGGAGATTATTCCAGCCATAACCACAGCGAGATCTCACGGGATAGAGGTTGAAGGCCCTTTTTCCGCTGACTCCTTTTTTGACCTCTCACGCCTCACCCCATTTGATGCGGTGATTTCCATGTACCATGACCAAGGTCTTATCCCTATTAAGCTCTTCGATTTCAAGGAGGCCGTCAATTTCACGTTGGGACTTCCATATATTCGGACATCTGTGGGCCATGGGACAGCCTATGAGATTGCCGGAAAGGGTTTAGCCGATCCAACCAATCTGATTCGAGCCATGCTTACCGCATCTAACTTATCAAAATTAAAAAGAAATTATTGTTGATTCCTTTTTATAAAAATATGTTGACAAAAGCATGGATTTGGGCTAATAAAAAAAACTTGTGAAAATTATCTTTTGAACTTGTTATGCGCTTTTGGCAATGAAAATGGTGAAGAACAAGAGGAGAAGTGGATGAGAGAGGTCGTGATTGCGAGCGGAGCAAGGACAGCTATAGGTACATTTGGGTCCTCGCTGAAGGATGTTCCGGCCATTCAGCTTGGTGCCATCGCTATCCGGGAGGCTATCAAGAAAGTTGGACTGAAGCCCGTGACGAAGAAGGAGATTTTGGAGTTGGCTCCCGATGCATTGAGATGGACAGGGATGACGGAATTGGAGAAATCCCATTATCAATGGGACGATTCACTCGAAGGGATTCAGGTGGATGAGGTCATTATGGGGAATGTTCTCCAGGCAGGACAGGGACAGAACCCAGCTCGGCAGGCAATGATCCGTGCGGGCGTCCCGAAGGAGACCAATGCCTTTACAGTCAATAAGGTCTGCGCCTCAGGTCTGAAGGCCATTGCTCTTGGGGTTCAATCGATTCTGCTGGGTGAGGCCGATGTTGTGGTGGCAGGGGGCATGGAGAACATGAGTCAGGTCCCTTATGCCTTCCCTCAAGGTCGCTGGGGAGCAAGGATGTTCAATCAAGAGATGGTCGATTTGATGGTCTTCGATGGCCTTTATGAGATCTTTTACGGATATCATATGGGAATGACCGCTGAAAATATCGCTGAAAAATTTGGCATCTCGAGGCAGGAACAAGATGAGTTGAGTCTTCTGAGCCACCAGAGGGCGAGGGCTGCCATTAAGAACGGGATTTTTAAGGATGAGATCGTTCCGGTAATCATTCCTCAAAAGAAAGGGGATCCCCTGACCTTCAGTACAGACGAGAGACCGATGGATACGTCCTTAGAGAAGATGGCCAAACTGCCTACGGCCTTCAAACCAGGAGGAACGGTGACCGCAGGCAATGCTTCGGGAATCAATGATGCTTCTGCTGCTGTCCTATTAATGTCAAAAGAGAAGGCAAGGTCCTTAAAGGTGGAGCCTCTGGGAACAATTCGCTCTTATGCCTCAGGGGGCGTCGATCCAGCTTACATGGGCCTTGGTCCCATCCCTGCGGTGAAGAAGGCCTTGAAGAAAGTGGGCGTCTCTCTGAGTGACATTGGGCTGATCGAACTGAACGAGGCTTTTGCTTCACAAGCGATCGCCTGCATTCGGGAGCTTAAATTCGATCTCGAAAAGACCAATGTTAATGGAAGCGGTATCTCTTTGGGCCACCCCATTGGATGCTCGGGCGCGAGGCTGATCGTGACCCTCCTTCATGAAATGAAGCGAAGAAAAGTGAATCTGGGTCTGGCGACCCTCTGCATTGGTGGAGGCCAGGGCATGGCCATGGTCATTGAAAGGTGAAAGGTGAAAGGTCAAAGGTCAAAGGTTAGAGGTAACTTTCAGTTCTGGGAGGCAAGATGGAATACAAAAATATATTACTTTCATTCGAAGGCGAGATTGGCATTTTAACGATCAATCGACCGAAGGCGCTCAATGCCTTGAACATCGAAACGCTTAAAGATATCCAGACGGGGATTCAGGAGGTAAAGGACCACCCGGAACTGAAGGTTCTCATATTGACTGGGGCAGGAGACAAGGCATTTGTCGCTGGGGCAGATATTTCGGAGATGAGGGGGATGACCCCCATGGAAGCTGTGAACTTTTCAAAAATGGGCCATCAAACATTAAACATGATTCAGGAGTTGGATCGACCGGTCATTGCGGCTGTCAATGGTTTTGCCTTGGGCGGAGGGACGGAGATCGCTATTGCATGTGATTTCATCTATGCCTCTGAAAACGCAAGATTTGGTCAGCCAGAGGTCACACTCGGCATCTTTCCGGGCTTTGGAGGAACACAACGACTTCCTCGCTTGATCGGAAAGGGGAAGGCAAAAGAACTGATTCTCACAGGAAAAATGGTGACAGCCCAAGAAGCTTTTCAGATGGGAATTGTGAACAGGATCTTTCCTCAGGCTTCCTTGATGGAAGAGACCAAGAAGGTGGCTGCCCAGATAGCAGGCAATGGAACGGTGGCAGTAAGATTGGCCAAGATGTTGGTCGATGCTGGTTTCAACATGGATCTTGCGGATGCATGTGCGTTTGAATCCTATGCCTTCGGTGTCGGTTTCGCCACCGAAGACCAGAAGGAGGGAATGACAGCCTTCCTTGAGAAGAGGAAGCCCAATTTTAAAGGGAGATGATAAGGAGGAGAAAGTGAAGATCGCTGTCTGTATCAAACAGGTTCCGGACACCACAGATGTGAAGATTGATCCGAAGACCAACACATTGATTCGGGAGGGGGTCGCAAGCATCTGCAATCCCTTTGATGAGTACGCAGTGGAAGAAGCCCTTCTCCTCAGAGAGAAGCATGGCGGAGAAGTCCATGTCATCAGCATGGGCCCACCCCAGGCCATCGAGGTATTGAAAAATGCCCTTGCCGTAGGCGCGGATAAAGTCTACCTGGTTTCAGACAGGGCCTTTGCAGGAGCAGATACCCTGGCAACGGCTTACGCCCTATCCAAGACGATCCAGACGATCGGGGAGGTGGACTTGGTGATCTGTGGAAAACAAGCCATCGATGGAGATACGGCTCAAGTCGGTCCAGGTGTTGCGACTCGTCTGGGAATCCCCCAACTGACCTATGTTTCGAAGATCAGAGAGATCAACCTTGAGAAGAAGAGGATTATTGTCGAACGACTGCTCGAGCACGGGAGAGAAGTGGTCGAATCTTCACTTCCCGCTTTGGTAACGGTTGTGAAAGACATCAATGAACCGAGACTCCCTTCTCTTTTAGGGATTAAGAAGGCGGCCAAAGCACAGATTCCCACCTTGACCTCCAAGGATATCGGAGCCGATGAGAATCGCATTGGATTGAAAGGATCACCCACGTGGGTGATGAGGGTCTTTTCTCCAGAGGCCAGGGGAGGAAGCGGCGAGATCTTAAAAGGGGAATTGGCAGAGGTGGTTCCTCTCCTGGTAAATAAATTAATGGATACCAAACTCATCAAATAATAATATCGCTATGCGCAGAGCGCAAAGCGCTTAGCGTTCGTATAGGAGGAGAAGCGAATGGCCAGATTATTGATTGATAAGGATGCCTGCACAGGATGTGAATCCTGTATTCCTGCTTGTCCCTTTGGAGCCTTGAGCATGGAGGAAGGGATTGCGGTGGTCAATGATAAATGCACTTTTTGTGGTGCCTGCGTGGATGTCTGTCCGGTGACTGCGATCACTCTTGAGAAGGAAGAAAAGGCCGTTACAATCGACATCACTGCTTATAGAGATGTCTGGATTTTTATAGAACACGAATTTGGCAAAGTCTCAAACGTCTCCTTCGAACTTCTTGGTGAAGGAAGGAAGTTGGCCGATGCTATAGGATGCAAATTATGCGGGATGCTTTTCGGGGATCAGGAGACTGTTGATCGATTTGCCAAAGAGGCCATCGCGTACGGAGCGGAAACAGTCTATGTCATGGACAGCCCTTTGCTCAAACAGTATCGAACCGATTCTTACGCGAAGGCTGCAGTGGATCTCATCCGGAAATACAAACCTGAGATCGTTCTCTTCGG
>CAZFJD010000055.1:8437-13290 GCA_964518775.1 uncultured Syntrophaceae bacterium | reverse complement strand
TGCGAGGAGCGAAGGCGACGAAGCCTTGTCCTGAGCAAAGCAATGGAACTCATGAGATTGCCACGGGCTACGCCCTCGCAATGACACCTGATATTCCGCATTCTCGGAAGTCGCTGATTGATTGGATATAATGATTTTTGAAAACTGTCAACACATAAAAATTGACAAAATTGGCCCTTATAGTATTGTAAGAAAAAATGTAGAGGAGCCCCTCTGTGGGCTCCCAAATCGGGCGGCTACGGAGGGCCGCCCCTACAAACCATAATCATAAGCCTATTTTCGTAATTCATGGTTGATGATTACATCATGAAAATTGATTAGAAAATATTTTCGACGAAGGGTCAGACAATGAATCTATACGATCTATTGATGAAAAGAAGATCGGTTCGCCTTTTTAAGGATCAAGAGATCCCAGAATCCGTGATCGAACAACTGCTTGACGTGGCCAATAATGCCCCTTCTGGAGGGAATATTCAACCTCTCTCCTTCATCTTGGTTCGAACTCCAGAAGGCAGAAACAAATTAGCCGAACTGTCTGGAGGTCAACCCTGGGTGAGAAATGCTCCCCTCTCGATGATTTTCTGTCTCGACTTCTACCGGATTAAGAAGTGGGCCGAGATGTGTCAGACCGATTTCAGAGGAGAGAAGGCCATCAACCATTTTCTCATCGCCTATGCAGACCTGATGGTCTCTGCACAGAATGTCGTGATCCTTGCCGAGACCTTGGGTCTCGGTTCAGTTTATATCGGTTCGATTCAGCATGAGATAGATGAGTCCAGAAATTTTTTTGAGATTCCTGAATATGTTCTTCCCATGATGGTCCTCTCCATCGGGTATCCAAAGTCCATTCCCCGGACCATTCCTAAATTGAAAAAAGAGGCCATTGTTCATCACGAGAGATATCGAGTACCTAAGGAGGATGAGATCCGACAAGCCTTCGATGAAAAATATGGATCCATTGATCAAAGTATCGAAAAATACTTAGAGAGAGCTTTTGTAGAAGCCCTTGAGGCTGATAAACAGGAAACGCCAAAATATCTTGATCGGGTCAAGAAAGAGATGAAACGACTCGACATCCAGAACAACGCCCAATTTCTCTTTAAGATCAGATATCCCGCTAAAGTGATGGTTCGAATGAATCAGCGTTTGAAACAATCCATCAAAAATGCTGGATTTGAAATCTTTTAATCTCCTTCGACTCTATTCATTGAGGCTCGATTCATTGACGATGACGAACTCATCCGCCCTGGGGGCCCAATTGATTCGGTTCCTTACCCCGTAAAGGTTAATCGGTTGATAGAGGAAGATCCAGGGCGCCTCTTCATGGATCTTCTTCAGTATCTTGCTATAGAGGGTCTTTCTTACAGTGGGGTTCATCTCCTTCTTTGCCTTGACGATCATCTCCTCTAACTCAGAGTCCCAATAATTGGAGAATTGGCTCGTCTTGGTGAACCATGCGGAAAGGGTGATATCTGCATCGAATCGGGAAATCCAGCCGATCAGATGGACAGGGACATCCCGAGTGGCAATCATACTCCTCACATAGACTCCCCACTCATGAGTTTTGATGTTGGCTCGAATTCCCACCTTGCTCAACATTCCAGCAACGGCCTCAGCGACTTCTTTATCATGCAGATACTTCCCGACTGGAGTATGAATGGTCAAATCGAATCCGTTCGGATAACCTGCCTCCTTGAGCAATGCCTTGGCCTTTTCAGGGCTATAGGGGTAGGACTTAACGGAGTCATCATATCCGAAATCGAAAGCCGTAATAGGAGATCCGATCGATTTCGCCCTCCCCAGAAAGAGGGTTTTGATGAGAGCCTCCTTGTCGATCGCATAGTTCATGGCCTGTCGGACCTTTTTCTGGCTTAGGATTTTCGTAATTTCTGGATTGACCTCCTTCGATTTGTCCACCAAATCGAAGGAGATAAAGATCACCCGGTCGGTCAGCATCTCTTTCACCTGGATCTTCGGATCACCCTTGAGCTGATCGACCATGAAGGCAGGAATACCGAGGGCAATATCCACTTCTCCGGTCTGAAGCGAAGCGACCCGAGAACTCATCTCAGGAATAGGTTTAAAGATCAACTTCTTGATCCTGGCCTCCCCTCCCCAATAATCCTTAAAGACTTCCAACGTGATACGATCGTTCTTAATCCATTCCACAAACTTAAAAGGGCCTGTTCCCACGGGATGGGCATTTAAAAAACCCTCCTCTTTTCCTTCCAGATAGGTGGCCGAAACGATAAACCCTACAAAGCCCAATTGCAATGGGAGCAGAGGGTTTGGCTCCTTCGTCACAATACGAAAAGTATAATCGTCCACAATCTCCACCCGGTCGATCGATGCCAGGTAGATCATCATCGGATTCTTCGTCTTTGGGTCTCTCCCTCTGTCCAAACTAAATTTCACATCCTTGGCGGTCAAGAGCGATCCATTATGAAACTTCACCCCTTTCCTTAATTTAAACTCCCAGGTCGTTTCATTAATGAGTTTGTAAGAGGTCGCCAGTTTCATCTGGAGTCTTCCTTGATCATCGGGCTGTAAAAGCTTCTCATAAATATGATGCCAGATGCTTACCTCCTCATTCGTTGTTCCTTTCATGGGGTCCAGGGTATTTGCATCGACTCCCTGGGCAATAATGACCGTCCCCTTTTCAATCGCACTCACCGAAGGGATCTGAAGAAAAGTAGCAACTATAAATACAGGTAATAGGATTGAAAAAATTTTCATCACTCCACCTCCTCTAAGATTCAGAAATGAATTTTACATGACGAATCCGTCGCTCCTGCTTACTGCAGGCAGCTATAAACGATGAGAATTAAATTCATAACATCAGCGTAAGGTTGTCATTCTCGCGCAGGCGGGAATCCAGAAAAATCTGTTTCACATGGATTCCTGCTTCCGCAGGAATGTCGAGAAATGGTGAGTATCTGATGTTTGCCACACTATAAAATTGATGCCAATTTTTGTCAAAGCTTCTTTTCTCAGCAAAGATGGCAGGAAACCCAGTGCCCCATGCCCAGATCCTTAAATTTTGGTTCCATCTCTTCACAGATATCGATCTTAGAGAGACATCGGGTATTGAACCTGCATCCTTTGGGTAGATGGATGGGGCTTGGGATCTCCCCTTCTAAGGGTCTCCCCTCTTTTTTTCTATCTGGATCAGGGAGGGGGACGGATTCCAAAAGCGCCTGGGCGTAGGGATGTTTTGGATGGTCGTAAAGTTCTTCCTTTGGAGCAATCTCCATCATTTTCCCAAGATACATCACGCCCACCTGATCGCTCATATGTTCGACAACAGAGAGGTCATGGGAAATGAAGAGATAGGTTAATCCCATCTCTTTCTGAAGATCCCTAAGGAGGTTCAAGATTTGAGCCCGAATGGAGACATCTAATGCGGAGACAGGTTCATCTAAAACAACGAACTTTGGACTAACCGAGAGGGCTCTTGCAATACCGATTCGCTGCCTCTGACCTCCACTGAACTCATGAGGATAACGATTTCGATGATCTGGAGAGAGGCCAACTTTCTCGAGCAACCCAACCACCTTCTCCTCCACTTCTCTCCTTGATGCGAGCCGTTGAACCCATAACGGTTCTCCGATGATCGTTCCAACTTTCATCCTCGGATTGAGCGAACCATAAGGGTCTTGGAAGACGGCCTGAACCTCTCTTCTGAATGAGGAGAATCCCTCCTTCGAAAGGCGAATAACGTCATATCCTAAGATTTGAATCTCTCCTGAATTGGCTTGAAGGAGTCTGAGGAGCATTCTTCCTGTGGTCGATTTCCCACAACCGGATTCCCCCACCAATCCGAAAGTCTCTCCCCTATGAATGGTAAAGGAGATGCCATCGACTGCCTTCACCTCTCTTCCCTTCTCTTTGAAGAACCTCATTCCCTTTAAAGGGAAGGCCTTCCTGAGATCTTGAACTTCAACAATAGGCTCCCCCATCTACCACTCCCTCCATTGAAAACATCGAATCTCATGGCCTTCTGAAATGGTCTCATTAGGAGGCTCCTCTTGATGACAGGCCTCTAAGGCATAGGGACAACGAGGTGAAAAATGACATCCAGAGGCAAGGTTTCCCAAATCGGGTGGTTGTCCATCGATGGCCTGTAACCTCTCCTTTTTCTCCTTCAATTTGGGGATGGAATCCATCAATCCCTTCGTATAAGGATGTTTAGGGAAATGGAAGATCGTCCTGACGTCTGCCTGTTCAACAATTTTTCCGGCATACATCACCGCAACCCGATCGCACATATTGGCCACAATTCCTAAATCATGGGTGATGAAGATGATTGCAGTCCCAAGCACTCCTTGGACCTCTTTCATCAATCTCAAGATCTGAGCTTGAATGGTCACATCCAATGCAGTGGTGGGCTCATCTGCGATCAGTAAATCAGGCTGGCAGGAAAGGGCCATGGCAATCATGGCTCGCTGTCTCATCCCTCCACTGAACTGATGAGGGTATTCCTTCACCCTCACCTGGGGTGAGGGGATATGAACTAACCTCATCATCTCTACAACTTTTCTCTGGAGATCCCCCTTTCTTAATGCTTGATGATAGGCAATGGTCTCCATGATCTGATTTCCAACTCGATAGACGGGGTTGAGGGAGGTCATGGGGTCCTGAGGAACCATAGAAATACGAGCTCCTCTGTAATGCCGCATCTCCTTTGGACTCTTCCTTAAAAGATCCTCTCCATCGAAAAGAATCTCTCCTCCAACGATCTTTCCTGAGGGGGGCGGAACGAGTCTCAATATGGAAAGGGAGGTGACCGTCTTTCCGCTTCCTGATTCTCCGACGATTCCAAAGGTCTCCCCTTTTCTGACAGTGAAACTCAC
>CAZFJD010000055.1:0-8337 GCA_964518775.1 uncultured Syntrophaceae bacterium | reverse complement strand
TTCCTGATTCTCCGACGATTCCAAAGGTCTCCCCTTTTCTGACAGTGAAACTCACTCCGTCGACAGCCTTTACCACTCCTTCCAGGGTGAAAAAGTAAGTCTTCAGATCAATAACTCTTAACAGAGGAGCTCCCATCTCTCAATACTCAATGTTCAATGGCCAATGATCAATTATCAATTTTCAGTCCCCTGTTTGAAATTAGTTCGCTTCGCCCGCAATTTCAATTTTCCCATTATTCCATCATTCCATTAGCAGTGGCTTACATCATAAAATATCTCTTCCTTTTTGGATCGAGCACATCCCTGACCCAATCTCCTAAGAGATTGGTCCCCATCACTGTGAAGAGAATAGCCAGTCCAGGAAAAGTGGCTAACCACCACGCATAAGTTAAGTAGACCCTTCCATCGGCTAACATCGACCCCCAAGATGTGGTTGGAGGTTGAACGCCCAATCCCAAGAAACTGAAGGCCGATTCAAAAATGATCATCTTCCCCAGGTCTAAGGTCGCCAGCACGATAACGGAATTGACCGCGTTGGGAAGGATATGAAGGGTAAGGATTCGAACCGTGGAACAACCTCCCACCACAGCCAGATCAACAAATTCATTCTGTTTGATGCTGAGGACCTCGCCACGAACCACTCTCGCATAACTCACCCAATTGGTGATGGCCAAGACGATAATGATATTCTTCAGGTTCGGTCCAAGGGCACCGATGATGGCAATAGCAATGAGGATGTAAGGCATGGAGAGTTGGATATCTGTTAGACGCATGATCAGGGAATCGGCTTTACCTCCCACATATCCTGAGACCAATCCCAACCATGTTCCAATGAGACAGGAGAGGAGGACAGAGACTAATCCGACAAAGAGGGAGACCCTCGCTCCATGGACGATCCTGGCAACAAGATCCCTTCCCATCATATCGGTCCCTAAAGGGTGCCTCATTTGACCTCCCCTTTGCCAGAACGGGGGTTTCAATACATTGGTGAAATCCTGATCAGCAGGCCCATAAGGGATAAGCATTGGACCAAAAAGAGCTGAAAGGAGCACCAACCCAAAGATGATCCCTCCTAAGATGGGCATCTTTTTTAAATAGGGAGTAATCTTTTTCTCCTTCACCTCTCCCTCATCGATAGGTGATCCGAGGATCGATGTAAGTATAGATAAGATCAACGAGGAAATTGATGACAATGAAAAAGACGGAGGTGACAAAGACCGCTGCCTGAACGACCGGATAATCTCGATTATAGATGGCATTGACAGCCAATCGACCCACCCCAGGCCAGGCAAAGATCGTCTCCGTAATCACGGCTCCGCTTAGCATCATCCCAAATTGTAAGGCCACAATGGTGACGATAGGGATGAGGGCATTTTTCAGCGCATGTTTGAGGATCACCCTATTTTCTGGCAATCCCTTAATCCGGGCTGTCCGAATATATTCCTTGTCCAATACATCGAGCATGCTCGATCGGGTGAGACGAGTGATCGCTGCCGTAGAGAAAAGGCCCAAGGTCATGGCCGGCATGATTAGATTTTCGATGCCTCCTCTCCCTGAAACAGGAAACCATCGAAGTTTCACCCCGAAGAGGAGAATGAACATAATCCCGATCCAGAAGACCGGTGCCGACTGGCCAAAGAGTGCAAATGTCATTCCGGTCCGATCTAATAACGAGCCTGGTTTGACAGAGGATAGGATACCAATGGGAATGGCCAAGAGGATGGAGAGAAGCATCGCTGCTACCGTTAATTCTAAAGTGGCAGGGAGGTGATCGATGACTAACTCAAGGGCAGGTCTTCCATGTCGGAAAGAGATGCCAAAATTTCCTTTGACCGCATCTCTGAGGAAAATCAGATATTGAATATGGAGGGGCTGATCAAGGCCCAATTGACTTCTGAAAACTTCCCGGTCTGTTTGAGAGGCTTCTGGAGGAAGGAGAAGATTGACGGGATCACCAATCAGGTGAGTGATGATAAAAATGACGAGGGTGATCCCAAAGATGACGATGATGGAATGGGCTAAACGTCTGAGGAAAAAGGTTCCCATCTCCGGATAATAAAAGGGGGCATCCCTTCATCAATGCGTAGGACACCCCCCATCCCACTTTCTTAAGATTACTTTTCTGCGCTCACTCGGTAAAGGTAGAAAAGTTCATCCCCTCTGGCCTGGAAGTTTTTCACCTTCTTTGAAACACCCCAATGGTCCTGTTGTTGATAGAGGAAGACAAGGGGTGCCTCTTCGTAGATCTTTTTCGAAATCTTGGTATAGACTTCTTTCCTTTTCTTTTCGTCCAAGGTGTGGCGGGCTTCAACGATCCAATTTTTCATCTCAGGATCTTCATAATAGGAGAAAGCTGACTCCTTTATGAAAAAGGGATAGAAGGTTCCATCGGCATCGTACATGGTGTTTCCCCAACCGATGAAACCGATGTCGACTAATTTTTTGGTCACTAAATCCTTTGTATAATCGCCCCACTCTCGAACCTTGAATTCAATTTTTACGCCGACCTTTTCGAACATCCCTGCAATGGCTTCAGAGACCTGTTTGTCAAGAATGTATCGGCCGCTGGGAGTGTTAAACACAACTTTTAAATCTTTATAACCTGCCTCAGCAAGAAGTTTTTTCGCCTTTTCTGGATCATAGGGGTAGGGGTTGAGGGTTGGATCGTACCCGAAATGGTAAGGCGTCAGGTTGATCGCCATCTGAAACCCACTCTTCATCAGGATCTTTTCGATAATCGATTTCTTATCCACGGCATAGTTAAGGGCCTGCCGTACCCTTTTATCTTGAAGAGGACCAGGGGCGAAGGTGTTGAGGTAGAGAAAGATCACCCGACCACTCGGAACAGATTGAACTTCAATCCCTGGCATGGCATTCACCTGCTGGACAAGAAAAGGAGGAATATTGACGATGATGTCCACTCCCCCTGTCTGGAGTTCTGCAATTCGTGTGGCATCCTCAGGGATAGGACGGATGACGAGTGTCTTGATTTGGGGAGCCCCACCCCAATACCCTTCGTAAGCCTCCATTACGAGACGATCATTTTTCACCCACTCCACGAATTTAAAGGGCCCACATCCCATCGGATTTCGCATGAAGTGGTCATCCCCCTTCTCCCTGACATACTTCGAAGGAAAGATAAAAAGGTTAAAGGAGAATCTGTTAGGAAGGACCGGGTCTGGTTTTTCAGTGACCACATGCACGGTATGGTCATCTATCACTTTCACTTCTTTGATGATCCTAAAAAAGGCGGCATAGGGTGCTCTCGTTTTTGGATCGAGATAACGTTCAACTGTAAACTTCACATCTGCTGCGGTGAAAGGGTCTCCGTTATGGAATTTTACTCCTTTTCTCAGTTTAAATTCCCATGTGGTATCATTCACAATTTTATGAGAGACCGCCAAGCGTGGAACCGGATTTCCCTGCACATCAAAAAGATAGAGTTTATCGAAAACAGCATTGTCATAATTCATTTCAGCAGTGGTATGATGTTTGGCAGGATCGAGGGATGTGAGCTCCACCCCTTGGGCAATGATCAGTTTTCCTTTGGGGGCTCCCAATGAAACGTTGGGAGTTAAAAAACAGAAGATAAAAAATGCCAATAAAAATCTCTTCATAAAATCTCCTCCTTTCTTCTACCCCTGGCTATACTTCTTCAGCTTTTCCTCATCAACCTCCACCCCAATTCCATTGATAGTGGGAAGGGAGTGATGTCCTGCTTTGGGGATAGGTGGATTAAAAATGATATCGTCGATATAGTATCCTGACCCCACCAATTCAATATGTGGATCAAGATTACTACAACTGGCGGCAAATTGCAATCCTGCTGTCGTTCCTATACCGGTCTCCAAACAACTTCCTAAAAAACATGGGATTCCTGCTGATTCGGCAATGGCTGCGATCTTTTTCGACTTCAAAATCCCCCCACATTTAGAGATTTTGATGTTGATGACATCAGCAGCACCGGCCTTGATCACCTGGTAGGCATCTTGAACCGTGCAGACACTCTCATCTAAGGCAATCGGGGTTCCAATCACTTTTGCAAGTTTGGCAAGACCTTCGATGTCCCAATGAGCAAGGGGTTGCTCAATCCACTGGAGGCTAAACCTCTCCATCGCTCGACAGACCTTCAGGGCAGAGGACCGGTCATAGCCCTGATTGGCATCAACTCGAATCAGAACCTTTTCACCTACCGCCCTTCGTACTTCAGCCACCCTTTCGATATCCTCATTGGGATCCAGACCAATCTTGACCTTAATGCACTGAAAGCCTTGCTCTACATATTTCACCGCCTTTGCCGAGGCCTCTTTGGGATCAATGATGTCTACCCCTTCAATCACGGGGAGGGTATCTCTGAGCGCTCCCCCAATCAATCGATGAAGAGGGGTTTTCAAACATTTCGCCCAGGCATCGCAAAGGGCAATTTCCACACCTGCTTTGGCCATGGAGTTTTCTGGAATGACTCGATCCATTTTTTCGATGACATGCTCGATTTGGAAGATTTCTTTTCCCACAATAGCTGATCCGAGATAGTTCTTAATCACCCAGACCAACATATGTTGATCACAACCATAGACCGCATGCCATGTTGAAGCCTCTCCCCACCCTACCATATCATTCTCAAGCGTCAATTTTACAATGGCATGGGGAGAGTGGGTCATCGTTCCAAGGGCAATTTTGAACGGATTCTTCAAAGGAATGGAAACGGGAAAGGCCTCGACGGATTTGACCTTCATAGGTTTACCAAATGGTCATCTACAGATGGCATTTGTAAAAATGACCTTCCTTTATGATTGCCAGAATCTTATTTTTCTTCTGAAGAAGACAGATATCCTCAAGAGGGTCTCCATCGACGACAATCAGATCAGCGAGCTTGCCTTTTTCAAGAGTTCCGATCTTCTTCTCCAGACCGAGAACCTCTGAAGCGATTCTTGTCGCAGCCACAATAGCCTCCATCGAAGTCAGACCGATCCTCACTAATAACTCCAGCTCTTTTAGATTCTCACCGTGCCGGTTGAATGGAGTCCCTGCATCCGTTCCCATGGCAATAGGAACTCTTGCCTTATGAGCTTTTCTTAGGCTTTGGAGGTGGCTTTTCATCACCGACTTCGTCTTCTCTACTGCAAATGCAGGCACACCTCCTTTAATCCCCCCTTTTAAAATGTGATGGGGTGCACTCAGGGTAGGTACAAGATAGGTCTTTCTTTCTAACATCAACTCAATGGCCTCATCATCCAAAAAGATTCCGTGCTCAATAGAATCGATTCCAGCCCAAAGAGCGTTCTTGACCCCTTCGTTGCCCTGAGCATGAGACGCAGTCCGCCTCCCCGCCTTTCGAGCCTCTTCCACTCCAGCCGTCAATTCTCCCAGGGTGAATTGAGCTGAACCAGGGTCTACACCCTTCGTCATCACCCCGCCCGTCGCCATCATTTTGATGACATCCGCTCCGGCCTTCAGTTGCTCCCTCACTGCCTCTCGAACGGCATCGGCTCCGTTCGCTTCTCGGCCGAACTGCCATCCTTGGCCGCCGGTCATGCAGATGAGCCTCCCACTGCAGATCACTCTCGGCCCCGGAATGACCTTCGAAGCAATGCCATCCCGGATGGCCACGTCGACATAGTCCTTCCCTCCCATATCCCTGACCGTTGTCACTCCAGCTTCCAAGGTCCGACGAGCATGGTAGGCAGCTTTCAAAGTCAGTTGAGGCGTGGAATCTCTTGAGACCGAGGTCATCGGATCCGGGCTTCCGTCAAGGCAGAGATGAACATGCGCATCGATCAAACCAGGGAGGACGCACTTCCCGGAAATGTCAAAGACCTTATCTTTTTTCGAGGGCCGAGATCTCTTCGTGGGTCCTACAAATGTGATTATGTTGCCATCGACAGCGACCGTTCCTTCTTCAATCACCTCTCCGTTTCCTATAATTACGTTTCCATTTTTGAATATGACAGCCATGATTTCTCCCTTTGCCTTTAGTCCCTGGTCCTCAGGCCCTATTCACCCGTCATTGATAATTGCCAATTGATCATTGGCCATTGATGATTGATAATTTGCTTTCTGCTTACTGCCTACTGCTTTCTCGCTTAAAATACTGTATCGTCGCGTCTGGATAAACGGCTACATTTGCCTTATTTTTCCATTCTGCTTTCAGAAGATCTAAGACCTCTTTCCATGTTTTGGTCCAAAGGATTGAAGAAACGTTTCCAAAAAAGCAGGCTCCCACATGATCTTTAAATGGCGAAAGGACGATCAAACGTTTCACTTTTGTCGGCAAAGGCTGAGGAAGTTGAAGCCTTCCCTCCCCACATCTTCCAAATTCTCCGAAGAGATAATGAACAACTTGACCAGCGGGTTCATTCGCAATGATCACCAAATCGCCTCCCTCTTCTTTTAATGAAGGAATCCCAATAAAGGGAGCAATCGCACACTCATTCGGTTTTGAATACGCATTGACCACGACGATATCCATATCTTTCGCTGGCGTGGTCGCATAGACCTCCTTCGCTAATTTCATCCCTTCCCGATGTTCAAGAATCGGATCTCCGATAAAGAGATCCGTGATCTCTCCCCGAAGGTTGACGATGGCATCGATCTTCACATCAAGGCCAGCCATTTTCGTTGCTTCTTCAATGTCGAGGCGGAAAATATTCCCTTCGATTTTTCCAACACCGATACAACCTGGATGATCTTGAATGAGCTTTCCATGGTTATAGGCAATCGTGTCAATATGAGCCACCCCTGGCAAAATGATCTTTCCTCCCCCTCCGAATCCGGAAAAGGGGTGGGGAACAATACACCCAATCCCAATCTTCAGATCGCATGCGATCACCTCTTTATTGATGGAAACAGGAGTGCCATAGCTGGTCTTCCCTAAATAGGTACAGTAATCAAAAGGGTGATGGTTGTATACGGGAAAGCGGTCCAGCACCTCCTCTCTAAGCTTCTTTTTAAAATCAATGGCTGTCTGGGCTCCATGGGCTCCCGATGCCGCGATGAATCGAATCTGTTTATCCGAAATCCCAGCCTTTTCTAACTCCGTCAGCACATAGGGGACGATTTCCGAAACAGGGGTTGGCCTGGCCATGTCATCAAAGAGGATGGCAACCTCTTTCTTCCCCTTAGCCGATTCCTGAATGGGCCTTGATCCAATGGGATGGCGAAAGGCTTCTTCTATCTTCTTGGCCCTAAGTCTCTTTTTCTCTCCCCCTTTCATCGGACGGAAAAAGATGGACCAAGAAGGAGGAAAATCCAGCTCCATCTCACTATTCTCATACCAGAGAAGTTGTGGGACCCTTACTTTCATCATCTTTCTCCAAAAAGAACAAGGGGTCAAGGATTCAAGGGTTCACGGGTCCAAGTGTTTATTTTGTAAAGCGATCAAAAAATCTTTTTATTTTATTCCACACTTCTCTTTTATTGTCACTCTCAATCTTTTCACTTGACTCCTTGAATCCTTAGGACCCTTGGACCCTTTTTAGAGGCCAAGGTAGTTTTGGCAGATGTGCTATGTTTAAGGGAGGTTCTAGTTGGTACAACTTAATAGAAGGATCGAAAAAATTTCCCAGAATATGTCCCAATTATACCAACAGATATTTTTTCCTCACTTCTTCATTTTCTCTCAGTTCCTCAATGCTTCCATGATAACGGATCTGCCCGTTGTCGATGATATAGCCACGATCGCTTATTCTCAGTGTGGATCTCACATTCTGTTCAGCAATTAAGACAGTCAAACCAGCCTCTCTTAACTTCCTTGTCTGATCTTCAAGAGCATATACCAGGAGGGGTGCCAGCCCTTCAAAAGGTTCATCAAGGAGTATAAATTCAGGATTCCCCATCAATGCCCGAGCGATGGCTAACATCTTCTGTTCCCCGCCGCTAAGGCAGCCCCCTCTACGGGTTTCAATATTTTTCAGGGCAGGGAACATCGCATAAACTTTTTCCTTATTCCATCCTTCGCCTTCCTTGGTTTTTCTCTCGCCGATCTCTAAATTTTCCCCCACGGTAAGGTCTGCAAAGATTCTTCTATCATCAGGGATATAGCCGATGCCCTTTCGTGTGAGCAAATAGGGCTCAACGCCGACGATCTCTTCTCCCTTAAATCGAATGCTCCCTTGCTTTGGAGGTGTGATGCCTATGATGCTTTTCATGGTGGTTGTTTTCCCTGCTCCATTTCGACCCAAAAGACATACCACTTCTTTGGGATCAACCCTTAAAGAGACACCGAATAGAATATGGCTCAAACCGTAAAAGGTGTGAATTCCCTCCACCTCAAGCATCACTCGCCTCCGAGGTACGCCTCCTGCACCTCTTTGTTACTTCTGACTTCTTCTGGATTTC
>CAZFJD010000054.1:0-13418 GCA_964518775.1 uncultured Syntrophaceae bacterium | reverse complement strand
AATGAGAGTGTCATAAAAGGATCTGGAATTTTACATCCGAGAGCCTTTACCACGTCACGGAGGAGGTCCAATCGATCTTTGACCTCACGGACTGAGCCGTCTGCCATCAATCCAGCAATGGGAAGGGGGAGAGAGGCGAGCACCTTTTCATCTGAAACAGCAGCCAATCCACCTCCCATCTCCTGGATGACTTCTATTGTTTTCAATATGTCGAGGTCATTCGTTCCCACGATGATGAGGTTATGCGAATCGTGTGCGACAGTCGAACCGATCGCTCCCTTCTTCAATCCAAATCCCTGAACAAATCCTATTCCGATATTCCCTGTAGCCCGATGCCTTTCCACCACCACAATCTTGAGGATATCCTCCTTTAGATTGGGATAGGCTATTGCATCCCTTAGAATAATTTTCTTCACCACTTTCCTTGTGACGATTTGGTCTGGGATGAGCTGAATGATTTTAGCCAATGGTTGGTCGCTCCGAAGGAGGAGCTCGTCCTTCTTAACAGTCTTGATTTGTAGCCTCCTCTTTCTTACTTCTGACAAAAAGGAAGTTTTTCCGACGGAAGGGGAGAGCATTCTCCCATCGTCTGCCACCAACCGTCCGTCTTTAAAAACTTTTTCAATTTGGAATCGGCCAAGATGGTCAAAAGCAACGATATCTGCCCGGTATCCTGGAGCGATGGCTCCAAGATCATCGAGCCTGAAATACTCCGCAGTATTGAGCGTGGCCATCTGAATAGCGAGAATCGGATCGACTCCCCATTGAATCGCCTTCTTCACCATTGAATTGATATGACCCTCTTCAAGGAGTTCCTTTGGATGACGGTCATCCGTGACAAAGAAAAATCGCCTCGAATTTTTTGGAGTGACCAGAGGAAGAAGATCCCTAAGGTTTTTTGCCGTCGTCCCCTCACGGATCATTATCCACATCCCATTTTTTAACTTTTCCTTAGCCTCTTTAAGTGTGGTGCATTCATGATCGGATCGAATTCCTGCTGAGAGGTAAGCATAAAGACCTTTTCCCGAGAGAGAGGGCGCATGTCCATCGATTCGCTTTCCCTTTGCCACCTCAATCTTTCTAAGAACTTCTGGATTTCTATAGATCACTCCGGGAAAGTTCATCATCTCCGCCAACCCAATCGCCCAAGGTTCTTTCAAAAGAGGCTTCAGATCAGCTGCTTTGAGTGTCGCTCCAGCAGTCTCCATATGAGTCGCCGGAACACAAGAGGGGATCATGAGATAAACGTTGAAAGGAACTCCTTCTGCTGATTTGGCCATGAAACGAATGCCTTCCTGCCCAAGGACGTTGGCGATTTCATGGGGGTCAATCACCACAGTGGTCGTCCCATTTGGAAGTACAGCTCGGGCAAACTCAGGGATGGTCACCATGCTCGATTCGATGTGGACATGGCCATCGATCAGTCCTGGGCAGAGAAAATCGCCGTTCACATCGATGATCTTCTTGGCACGATAATCCCCAAACCCGATGATCACGCCTCCAAAAATCGCCACATCCTTCTTTTCGATCTGGCCTGAGAAGACGTCGACGACCCTTCCATTCTTGATGAGGAGATCTGCCTTCCCTTCACCCGAAGCAATCCGAATTCTTTCTTTTAGTGCTATCATGTTTTTCCGTTACCTCCGGTGACTTTCATAACAAATCTTATATCTCTGTTCAAGGAATTTATCATTATGAAATTATACTTCTTTGAGCCTTTCCCTTGCTACTAAACAGTTTAGAAAGATTCAAGGGATAGAAGATCTTAACAATTGTTGCTTTGGAAAGCGAATGCTCATGGTTTCCGATGGCGCTTTTCTTTAAGTCCTTGCCTGGCCCTCTGTTTTCTGTTAAAAAGGAATCGAAATTTCCATTTTGAGGCTCAAAATGGAAATAGGAACACTAAAAATTAAAGGTTAAAGAAAAGTATTTTAGAACATGCCACTCCATTCTCTTTCCAAAGATGAAGATTTCTACGTCATTTCGGTGATTGGGGAAGATCGGGTTGGGATCGTCTCGAAAGTGACCCAGTTTCTCTTTAAGAAAGAGTTTAACATTATCGACATTGAACAGACGGTCATTCATTCCCAATTCACGATGGTCCTTCTCGTCCAACCTCTCCATGTCGGTTTCGAACCGAGTCAACTCAGAAGTGGTCTCAGTCGTTTGGCGAAAGTACTAAGAATGAATATCACCGTGACGCCTCTTCACGAGTTTAAAGGGTTAAGGCTCGCTGAGACTAAAAAGCCTTATGTGTTGACGATCTTAGGAGCTGACCGGCCAGGCGTCGTCGCTGCTTTTTCTTCCACCCTGGCAAAACACCATTGCAATATTGAGAGGATCAAGATGATCGCCAGGGGAGAACTCCTTGCCATGGAGATGTCGATCGACCTTCGGGAGGCAAACTTTCATCGTCTCCGCATGGACCTCTCCGCAGTGGCGAAGAGGGTTGGAATGGATATCATTGCACAGCCAGAGTATGCTTTTAAGAAAAGGAAGAAGGTCATTGTATTCGATATGGATTCCACCATTGTGGATGGAGAGATCATCGACGAGATGGCGAAACTTGCAGGTGTAAAGGGAAAGGTGAAAGCCCTGACGGAAAAGGGGATGAGAGGCGAGATTGATTTTGTTCAGTCTCTTCGTGCAAGGGTATCTTTTTTGAAAGGTTTAAGAATCAAGAGTTTGGATTCAATTGCCAAGACGTTAAGACTGACGAAAGGCAGTGAGGAACTGGTTGCTGCATTGAAGGACATGGGATTTAAAGTAGCCCTGATCAGTGGCGGGTTCACCTATTTTACCGACATTTTGAAGAAGCGATTGGGATTTGATTATGCCTTCGGGAATGAATTGGAGATCAGGAGCGGAAGGCTTACTGGAAGAATTAAAGGAAAGATCATCGATGCTGAGAGAAAGGCTGAAATCATGGATGAGATCTGTCGGAAAGAAGGGATCACTCGCGATGAAGTGGTTGCCGTCGGAGACGGGTCGAACGATCAGATTATGTTGGCCAATGCAGGTCTGGGGATCGCTTTTAATGCCAAAGAGATTTTGAAGAAAGTGGCTGACGGAGCCATTACGAGAGATCATATGAAAGGGGTTCTCTACTGTCTGGGGATCACAGATCTGGACCTGAAGAGATGAAAATCCGAAATCCGAAGCACAAATTTCGAAACTCGAAACAAACATGTTAAATCCTAAACTCAAAACCGAAAAAAATTACCTTTTGAGTTTTATATTTTGGATTTGTTTAGGATTTAGAGTTTAGTGTCTGGAGTTTAAACAACTTCGGATTTCGAAATTAGATGTAATTGCGTCTCTTCAGACAGAAAAATGGATAGAACATGAACAAGTTTATATTCGGCAAGATCAAAGCAGTGATTTTCGATTTTGATGGGACCCTGGCGGTTCTTAACATCGACTTCAATGCGATGAAGGAGCAGGTTTTCGAATTGATGAGAGATTTTGATGTCGAGGAGAAGTCGATCACAGAGAGATATTTACTGGAAATCATTGATGAGGTCTTTCTCCTCTTAATGGAGAAGAATCCGTCTGATGCAGAGGAATTTTATCAAAAGGCCCACCAGATCCTTTACGAAATCGAACTGCTTGCTGCTGAGAAGGGAAGATTGATCCATGGCGTTGAGAAGATGCTAAGTCTTTTGAGACAGGGTGGAATAAAGGTTGGGATCATCACTCGAAATTGTGAAGATGCCGTGCGAAAGGTCTTTCCAAAGATCGATCAGTTCTGCGATGTTTTCATCTCAAGAAATTCTGTAAAAAAGGTCAAACCCCATCCGGATCATCTCACTTCGGCGATGAGGACATTGGATGTCTCTGGGGAGGAGACAGTGATGGTGGGAGATCATCCCATTGATATTCAGGCCGGGAAGAGAGTGGGGATGAAGACGATCGGAGTATTGACAGGAAGAACGAAGAGGGAAGATTTTGAAAAGGCGGAGGCGGACTACGTTTTAGGAGAAGCCATGGAGATCTGCAGATTGTTGGGAACCTGACAAATATTCCAGCCGATATTACCTCGACGTCAAATTTCGAAGTCTATTCAGCTTTTCTCCCAGGTAACCATTTTCTTTTCCCCATCGGGTGGATTGATTTGAACTTCGAAGGTGGTCGACTCCACATCTTCTTTAGGAAATGGAAACCCAACGATCACACCTTGTCCTGCTCCGGGAGGAAGAGGAAGGTTAAGCGTCACCTCCTCTGGGGTCAAAGGAAATTGACTTGTGTCGCCTGTAGCCGAGAATTTCATCTCTTTCGGTGTTACGACCACCTTGATGGAATTGGGAGGAGCAGCGGCCTTGCGGCTCCGATTGAGGATTTCAATATGGACTTCCAATATTTTAATGGGAGAAGGTTTCAATTCAAATTCCCTGAGTTTGATGGTAATCTCTCCCAACCTGATCTCAGGTTCGTCTTTGGATACGGGCTGTGATAAAACCTCTCCTGTTCTTAAAGAGAGCAGGAAGAGAAGAAGAGACAAATACCAAATGGTTTTTTTATGATTTCGCCTTTTCATAAGAATCGTATTTCTCCCGCCTTGATCATGAAATCAATTGAATCTAATCTACCACATTTACATTTGGATGAGAAGCGTTTTCAATAAAGATTGAATTGAGACCCCTCCAGAGCCTATCGAAGGGTCAGGATGAAAAAGTCTTTTATTGTAAGGAATTTGCGGCTATTTTATAATAGCTTAAGTTGATTCGAGACAAAGGACTATGAAGCCGATCATTGCTATTGTCGGAAGGCCCAATGTTGGCAAATCGACCTTGTTCAACCGAATCGTCGGAGGAAGGAAGGCAATCGTTTCAAACGAGCCTGGCGTGACCCGAGATCGGAATTACGCTGATGTTGAATGGGAGGAGAGGACATTCACTTTAATGGATACTGGCGGTTTTGAGCCAGTTTCGAAGAATCGGATCCTCTTGCAGATACGTGAGCAGTGTCAGTTAGCCATGGATGAAGCGGATGCGATTCTCTTCGTCATGGATGGAAAAGAGGGCCTGACGGCGTCGGACAAAGAGATTGCCAATATTTTGAGGCAGGTGAATAAACCTATCTTTTCTATCGTCAATAAGATAGACGGCCCAAACCATGAGGATAAGGCCTTTGAATTTTATGGGCTTGGTGCGGAAAAGATCTACTCCGTCTCGGCGGAGCATGGATATGGTGTGAATGAATTGATGGATGAGGTGATGAAGGGGCTTCCCAAATTGAGCGAGGAGGGATGGGATCGTAAAGCGACAAAGGTGGCTGTGGTTGGAAGGCCAAATGTGGGAAAATCCTCACTGATTAATCGTTTATTAGGATATAAGAGGGTCATCGTGGATGAAGCGCCTGGCACGACCCGGGATGCCATTGATACCTTCTTTGAGAGGGATGGAAAGAGATACGTCCTCATTGACACTGCAGGGATCCGAAGGAAGAGCCGGATCAGTTTGCGGCTGGAGAAGTATAGCATTGTCGAGGCCCTTCGGACCATCGATCGGTCGGATGTCGTTCTGCTGCTGTTAGATTCGCAAGAGGGGGTGACCGCTCAGGATGGCCGGATCGGCGGCTTCATCCATGAGAAGGGGAAAGGATGCATCCTTATGGTGAACAAATGGGACCTGATCGAGAAGGATTCCCAAACCATGATTGGATTTGAGAGAAGGATATATAGCGATCTCAAATATCTCTCCTATGCGCCCATCATCTTCATCTCTGCTTTGACTGGTCAGAGAGTTCCAAAGATCCTGAACATGGTAGACCATGTGGCAGAGCAGACCAAGAAGAGAATTCCTACGGCGCTGCTCAATAAATCTTTCAGCCAGTGGATCGAACGACACACCCCCCCTCTTTATAAGAACCGGAGTGTCAAGCTGAACTATATCACTCAGGTCTCCACTGCTCCTCCCACCTTTGTGATCTATAGCAACACGCCAGAGGGCATCCATTTTTCATATGAGCGGTATTTAGTCAATCAGATGCGGGAAACGTTTGGCTTCGAAGGGGTTCCGATTCGTCTCATTTTTAGGAAGAAAGGGAAGGAACGAGCCTATGGGTAACCGAAAGAGAAAATATCTGATCACGGCTGTGACCATCCTCATCTTGGCTTCAATTGGCGGAATACTTTTTTATAAGTTGATCGTTCAGAAGGGATCCAATCAGAGATTTAGAACGGTCAAAGTGGAACGGGGTGAGATCACCTCTGTGGTGACCGCCACAGGAACGATCAACCCGGTCATCACTGTTTTAGTCGGAAGCCAGGTTTCGGGAACGATCAAGGCCCTTCACGCTGATTTCAATTCCCACGTGAAAGAGGGAGAGGTGATCGCTCAGATCGACCCAGCCATTTTTGAGGCCCAAGTTGAACAAGGAAGGGCGAATGTATTAAATGCACGAGCCAATCTTTTAAACGGCCAGGCCAACCTCGAAAATGCGAAAGCCAATCTCATGAAGACGGAGGTCGCTGTCATCGATACAAAGAGGACCCTGGAGCGAAACCGTCCCCTTTGGGAAAGGCAAGTCATCGCCCAAGCCACCCTCGATACGGCTCAAGCGAATTATGATACCGCCGTGGCCCAGAGGGAAGTGGCTAAAGCCCAAGTGGAATCTGCTAAATCGCAGGTTGAATCTTTCAAGGCTCAGGTAGAGCAAGCCAAAGCCGCATTGAAGGTGGCAGAGACCAACTTGAGATATACCACGATCCGGTCTCCAGTGAATGGAATTGTCATTTCTCGGAATGTGGATGTGGGACAAACGGTGGCTGCGAGCCTCCAAGCTCCAACCCTTTTCACTATTGCGAAAGATCTGACTCAGATGCAGGTCGATACGAATGTGAGTGAAGCGGATATAGGCCGCATTGCCAAGGAACAGGAAGCCACCTTCACCGTTGATGCCTACCCCGAAAAGACGTTTCGGGGAAAGGTCTTAGAAATTCGAAATGCGCCTATCACCATTCAGAATGTCGTGACCTATGATGTTGTGATTCAGGTGGATAATCGGGAATTGTTGTTGAAGCCGGGGATGACGGCCAACGTCTCCGTCTTGATTGCTCATAAAGAAGGAGTTTTGAAGATACCCAATTCGGCGCTCAGATTTAGACCGGAATGGGTGAAGCGAGAAGAGGCCGGAGAAAAGAAGAAGGAAGGGCCGCCCTCATCAGGACGAGCCTTCATCGAGCGATTGACAAAAGAACTCCATCTGACAAAGGACCAGCAATCAAAGATCGAGATGATTCTTCAATCATCCCGAGCAGAATTTCAGGAGATACGGGAGAAGTCAAAGCCTGAAGAGGTAAGGGTGCGTATTCAGACTTTATTGCGGCAGAAGATATGGGGGATCCTCTCAGAGGAACAGAGGCAGAGATTAGATGCAGTCGTTCAATCTCCGAAGAGAGACGAAGGAAGGCCCGGCAGGATATGGGTTCTTTCTCAAGAAGGAAATCCGGTTCCGGTCTCTCTTACACTCGGCGTTACTGATGGGACCTTCAGCGAGGTCATGACAGGCGATCTCCGGGAAGGCATGGAGGTTATTGTTGAAGGCCCTTCGGATAAGAAGGGGTCATCTCAAGTGACCTCTTCTCCGCCTTTTATGAGAGGGCTGGGAAGATAGGAAGGATGCAGCCTTTGATTCGTGTTCGAGATTTGGTGAAGATCTATCGCTTAGGTGAGGTGGAGGTTCATGCCCTCAGGGGAAGCTCTCTCTCCATCGATAGAGGTGAATTTGTGGCGATCATGGGTGCATCGGGCTCTGGCAAATCGACCTTTATGAACATTCTTGGTTTTTTAGATCGACCCACAAGCGGGGAGTACCTCTTGGAAGGCCGAAGCGGGGAGCATCTGACGAGAGATGAGCTTGCAGAAATACGGAATCAAAAGATCGGATTCGTCTTCCAAGGGTTTAATCTTTTGGCGAGGACCTCGGGATTGGAGAATATTGAACTGCCTCTCATTTATGGTCAGATTCCTTCAAGGAAGAGAAAGGAGATAGCTCAAAAAGCCCTCACCGCAGTAGGCCTTGAGGGAAGGGGGCATCACCAACCCAGCCAGCTCTCTGGAGGAGAACAACAACGAGTGGCCATTGCCCGGGCACTGGTTAACCAGCCTTCTATCTTGTTAGCCGATGAACCTACAGGCAACCTCGATTCAAAGACGAGCGCAGAGATCATGGCCATCTTTCAACGTCTCAATCGAGAAATGAATATCACCATCATCATGATCACCCATGAGCCTGACATTGCCTCCTTTGCCAGACGGAAAATCCTTTTCAGAGATGGAAAGGTCGTGGACGATCGTAACTCAGGGCTTTAGCCCTGAGAGTCAGCCCTGCCTACCGGCAGGCAGGCCTGAAGGGCTGAGTTACATTCGAAGATATGATGACAACCCTTGTTGCCAGCCTTAGGATTGCTCTCAGAGCACTCATGGTCAATAAGATGCGCTCGGCATTGACCATGCTGGGGATCATCATCGGTGTGGGTGCTGTGATTGCTATGATTGCCGTGGGTTCAGGAGCAAAGAAAAGGATTGCGGATCAGATCGCCAGCATGGGATCGAACATCCTGATCGTTCTCTCTGGGAGTGCAACGAGCGGAGGAATAAGGTGGGGGGCGGGCACTGTGCCTACTCTAACCGTTGAGGATGCTAAGGCGATCCTGACAGAGATTCAAGGGGTTAAGTATGTGGCTCCCAACCTCACTGGAATTGCCCAGCTGGTCTTTGGGAATCAGAACTGGTCAACCATCGTCTATGGATCCACCCCGGAGATCGTTGACATCAGAGATTGGTTCCTCTCCTCAGGTCGCAACTTCACCCAACAGGATATTGATGGGGCGACAAAGGTCTGTCTTCTGGGAAAGACTGTGGTGGAGAATCTCTTCGGAGGAATGGATCCGATTGGCCAGGTCATTCGGATCAAGAAAGTTCCTTTTATTGTCATTGGTGTCCTTGCTCCGAAAGGCCAATCCGCATGGGGACAGGATCAGGACGATCTGGTCTTTGTCCCTCTGACCACAGCTCAAAAAAGGCTTTTCGGAATGCAATTTCCCGGAATGGTGAGGACCATCACTGTCCAGGCAAGAGAGCCCGAGGTGATGAAAACGGTAGAGGAGCAAATTATAGAACTTCTTCGTCAAAGGCATCGGATCCAACCTGGCCAAGATAACGATTTTTCCGTTCGAAATCTCACCGAAGTGATGTCGAGCGCTGAGCAATCGGCCAAGGTGATGTCGCTGCTGCTGGGTGCAATCGCCTCCATCTCTCTGATTGTCGGAGGGATTGGGATCATGAACATCATGCTCGTTTCGGTCACAGAGAGGACGCGGGAGATTGGTATTCGAATGGCTGTCGGTGCCAAGGGAAGAGATATCCTTTTCCAATTCCTCATCGAATCCTTGGTGCTCAGTTTGATTGGAGGAACGTTAGGCATTGGGATCGGCGTGGCTGGAACCCTCATTCTCTCCACCTTCACCCAGTGGCCGACCCTCTTCTCGATCAAAGCGATCCTTTTGGCCTTTCTTTTTGCAGGCTCGGTCGGTGTCTTTTTTGGGTTCTACCCAGCAAGGAAGGCTTCTCTGCTTAATCCGATTGAGGCCCTCAGATATGAATAAAACGATGAACGATGAACATTGGCAACTTCCAAATAACAAATATCTACTGATGACTGCCGGTTAATCAGAGAATAAGGAGTATTAGGTTTGACATTCGTTGAATTTTTGCTTTTCATTGGGGTGGGATGTGGGATCGGTTTTCTCGCTGGTCTGTTTGGGGTTGGCGGTGGATTCATCATGGTCCCTATCCTGATATTCAGTTTCGAACACGCGGGCGTTTCTCCTTTAGTCTTAACTCATATCGCCATCGGCACCAGCCTCTTTGTGGTTATCTTCGCCTCAGTGAGCAGTGCATACCAGCATCGAAAGCAGAGGAACATTGATTGGCGTTCGGTCTTCGTGATTGGCATTTCCAGCGCTGTCACAGCCTTTGCGACCACACGGTTGGCGGCAGCCTTGAGTGGAAAACATCTACAGGTGGCTTTCGCCATCATCGTCATGACCGCTGCCGTAAGAATGCTCACGGAAGGGGTGAGTCAGGCCGAAAAGAAACTCGAATTATCATCAAGACCGAGCACGAGCGGTCTCATTGGCGTGGGACTTACGATCGGGATTGTTTCCGCTCTCGCAGGGATCGGTGGAGGAGTCTTCTCCATTCCGATGATGTACTATGTTCTGAGGATGCCAATAAAATTGGCCATTGGCACATCGAGTGCCACGATTGTGATTACGGCTCTGTTTTCCGTGGCCGGTTACATTGTGAACGGGATCGGTCGGCCGGGTCTGCCTGAGTGGAGTCTTGGCTTCGTCGATCTTCAACGAGGAGTCGCCCTTGCAATTGGTACTGTGCTTTTGGCGAGGGTTGGAGCTTATGTCTCTTTTAAGACGCATCCCTATCGTCTCAGAAAACTCTTTGGCCTTTTTGTCATCCTCATTGCCATCTACATTCTCTTGAAGTAAAGCCGCCAACGGTGTTCAGCCGATCTTTCTGTCCAATCCGTGAATCCATCGACGGGGCTTACCGAAGCTCAGCGCATCTTTTCATACCTTTCTTATAAGCCAGTGCCAGCAAGGAAACGGGATGGAAGGCCTCCCTGCGAGTTCCTTGCAGGATCTGGAGTTTGCAGGCTCCACAGCTGGTTGATATCGTATCCACTTCTGAATCTGCAATCTCCTCAAAGAGCCTTTCTCCTATCGCCATGGAGAGATCAAAGTTCTTTTTCTTCATTCCAAAGGTTCCGACTAAGCCACAGCAGCCATCGGAAAAGGCCTGGACATGGACCCCTGGTATTTGGCGGAGCAATTCTACAGGCTCCTTCTCAATCCCAAGAGCTCGAAGATGACAGGGATTGTGATATCCCACAGTGATGTCCATCTTTCCCAGGTTGAGATTGAGTTCTCCCTTTTGATGAAGCATCATCAGAAATTGATGGATGTCATAACACTTCTCGGCGACCCTAAAGGCCTCTTCAGAATTCAAAATCCTGGGATACTCCATTTTTACCGCAAGGGCGCAACTGGGTTCGCTGAAAACGAGGCTGAAACCATGGTCCACAAAGGAGATCATCTTTTGGACGTTGGCTTGGATATCCTCCATCACTCTGGGGAGAGAACCTGAGTTGATGGAGGCGATCCCGCAACACCGGAAATCGGGCAAGAGAACAGAAAAACCATTCTGTTCAAGAACCTCGAGGGAAGCAAGCCCATCCCCTTCGGGTTCGTTGAAATTGGAGTAACAGCTGAGGAAATAGACAATGCGTTTACTCCCGTGGGAATGGGGCCGTTGCTTAAACATCTTTCTTAACGTCTTTCTTTGAAAGATAGGGAGTTGCCGGCGCCGATCGAGGCCCACGGCCATTTCTAAACATCTCCTGACTGGTCTCAATGAATTGGCAACGTTGATCAGAGGTGCCAACGTACTCCCGGTTTTGCACAGGGATCGGGTATCAGCAAAGAACCGATAGCCGAGAGACTCTCCGTGCTTCTCGATGTAATAGGCTCGACCGCTTAAGGCAAGCCACGGGATATCGGCACCGGAGGGGCATTCTGTTAAACATCGCTTGCAATTCACGCAAGAATCCATCACTTCCTTGAATCTCGGAGAGTTGAGGTACTTCAGAGGAAGAGAGCCAGCAATGAATTCCCTGAAGAGGGTCGTCTTGGCCCTTGCAATTGCCCATTCCTCTTGGAGGACTTGAGCTACAGGGCAGTAGGAGCGACATTTTCCACAGCCTGAACAGGCCTCGATGGCTGATCTGACCGCTTCCTTTCGAAAGAGACTTACAGGGTGAATCACAGCGGCAGCTGCGCTACATTTAAGATGGTGGTCAAGGGGATTCTGGTCACCACCCACGATACATCCGGGATTGAAGATGTTTTCTGGATCAAAAAGACTCTTGATCTCGACCATGGCCGGATAGAGGTTGGGATATTGCTTTTTGAGATAGTACGTCCTCAGACGGCCGTCTCCATGTTCACCGCTGATCGTCCCCTTTAAAGAGAGGACCAGATCGTAGCAGGCTTCTGCAAGGGAAGCCATTTTCCTGACATCAGCCTCCTGCGTGAGGTCTAAAAAGACCATCAGATGGAGATTGCCGTCACCGGCATGACCATAGATGCTCGCATCCACTTCGGACCTTTTGAAGATTTGCCTTAACCCCTTGAGATACTGAGAAAGGAGGGTTGGATGAACCGCTCCGTCCTCGATAAAGGCAATCGGTTTCTTTGGTCCCTTGGTCTTGTTTAAGATCGGACCGGAAATGCTCCTGACCTTTTCAAGCATGGCCATATCTTTTTCGTCTTTGGCTACTCTCAGGCCAAACGCCAATTTTTCTTGGCGAACCAGCCTTTCCTCTATTTCTCTGAACCTCTGGCGAAGCATTCCCTCATCTCCATCTTGGAATTCCATAAAGAGGATCGCCTCGATCTCTTCAGGGAGGTAGGGCTTCAGCTCTGCTTTCTGTCTCCGAGCAAGATCGATGATCTGCCGTTCGATAATCTCTAACATGGTAGGAGAAGACTCAAGAATCTTTTGTGTCGCCGGGCCCACATGGTCGAGGTTGTCGAAAAAGATCAAGGCGCCTAATGCTCTTCCTGGTAAAGGCGTGAGGCGGAGTTTCGCCTCGGTCATGATTCCAATCGTTCCTTCAGATCCCACAAAAAGGGAGGTGAGGTCTAAGACTCCATCACCCTGAAGCCTCCAGAGGTCGTAGCCCGAAGAATTCTTCATGGTGAAAGGCTTTTCTTCTTCTATCGCCTGACGATACCGGATGAGAAGGTCAGACATCACTCTGTAGATCTTTTCTTCAAATGTCCTTGGATTCTCCCTATTGATGGGAAGAGGCCCTGTGCTGATGGTCTCGCCATTCGAGAGGACAACCTCCAGGGAGAAGACATAGTCCCTGGTGGCACCGTATTTCACCGCATGGGGGCCGCTGGAATTATTGGCAATCATGCCGCCGAGCGTGCAATGATCCTTTGTGGAGGGGTCGATGGGAAAAAAGAGCTGATGAGGTTTGAGGAATTTGTTCAACGTCGCAAGGATGAGCCCAGGTTGTACCCGGACCCATCTTTCCACATGGTTCAATTCCAGGATCTTGTTCATGTGCGTAGAAAAATCGACAAGGAGCCCTTCGCCCACTTCGTTGCCTGCACGGCTTGTTCCTCCACCCCTGGCCGTGATGGGAATTTTGTGTCGGGCTGCGTATTTCACGATGTTGATGACATCGGTCTTGTGTCTGGGCCTTACGATTGCCAGAGGCTTGATTCGGTATAAGGAGGCAGCACTGCTGTAAATGGTTCGGCTGAGTTCATCGAAGAGAACCTCTCCTTCGATCTGCTTCTGTCGGATGAAGTTGAGGATTTGGCC
>CAZFJD010000053.1:6780-13625 GCA_964518775.1 uncultured Syntrophaceae bacterium | reverse complement strand
AGAGGAGGCTCCTTCGGATTTCGAATTTACGATGAAGGCGTGGCAACTCATCACCCACGAACCATCCAGCCCCACCTATCGAAGATCGGGAAAGGCGATCCCGGAGAAGAAGAGAAAGAATTACGGCTTTTTCAAAGGTACAGAGGAAGTGGATGAGGCATGGTCGAAGACAGCTGAGTTCGCCGCGGCCTTAGGTGTCGAGAAGGTTGTATTTCAGACTCCTGCAAGCTTTTACCCTTCGGAGGACCATATCAAGAATTTAAGGCAGTTCTTCAAAAAGGTGAAACGCCATCATTTCATTTTCATTTGGGAATCGAGGGGCAAGTGGGAGAGAGAGCATGTCGAAAGGATTTGTACGGATCAGGGGATTGTTCCCTGTCTCGATGCGTTTGCAGGGAAACCGGTTCGAGGAGAACTCCTTTACGTTCGATTACACGGGAGAACAGGCTACCAATATCGTTACTCAGACGAAGAGATGAAGGAATTGATTCGGACAGGAGAGACCTTTCCGAGCGCCTACCTGATGTTTAATAACGTCAATATGTACGAAGACAGCCGTCATTTAAAAGAGTTATTGGAGGAGAAGGGCTCAATGGAAAATTTACGTGTGGCCTAAAGGGGAGAAAAAGATGGAGAAAGAAGTTGCCGAGAGGATGACCGTAGTTTGTCAAAGTCTGATCGAAATGCTCGATCTGGCCTTCCGGGGATTTCGAACACCTACAGAGGAGTCATTCAGGGAGGCGGAAGAAGCCATCCATAAGGTTCGAAAATATTCTACTGAATTGACAGGTTTCCTTATTTTAAAGAGCTCCCTAAGTGAAGATGGGAGGGAGTGGGCAAGGCCTTATCTCTCGATCGCCTCGAGCTTCGATCGAATGGCGTTCAATATCGAAGGGATTGTGGACAGGTTGAAGAGCAAGGCCAGGAATCATATCCTCTTCAGCGACCGAGCGGTGAAGGAAATCGACGAGGTTTTCCAGGAGGTAATGGATATTTTGGAAAGTCTTCCTGATCTGATCCTCACTCCGAACGAGCCCCTTGCCCAACAAATCGGTGAAATGGGAAGATCGTTATTCAAAATTGCGAATGGATATTCGGAAGGACATGAGGAGAGGTTGATCCAAGGGGTTTGTATGCCCAAATCCTCCCCGATCTTTCTTGGCATCCTCGAATGCCTGAAGGGGATCATTGGCCATACCTTAGATGTGAGCGGTAAGATTGTCTCCCTTTCATCCAAGTCCTGAGACAGAGTTGGTCATCTATACCTTAGGAACGAGCCGCCGATCCTTCGACGAATTTTTGGCCCTTCTGAGAGAACACAGGATTGAGGTGGGGGTCGATATTCGGAGTTTTCCCACGAGTCGATTTCCCCATTTTAAGAAAGAGTACATCGAGAAAAATCTTGATTGCAAGGGGATCCAATATCTTTACTTGGGGAAGGAGCTGGGAGGGTTTCGGAAAGGAGGCTATCTCGCTCATATGGAGACCAATTCTTTTCAAAAAGGACTGGAACGGTTAGAGGAGGTGGCGAGAGAGAAGAGGGCCGCCTTCTTCTGTTCTGAGAGATTTCCCTGGAAATGTCACCGACGGTGGGTTGCAACGAGGTTGGCTCAAAGAGGATGGCAAGTCGTCCATATCATAGAGAAGGGGAGGACCTGGGTTCCGAAGAAGGGGGAACCCAATGGGCTTGAGACTGGAAGGCATGGCGAGGGGTGATTCAATTTTGATTTGACAAGCCCTTTTTTTTGTTTTAAAAATGAATTGAGATTCATTTTGTGAATCGAGATTCTTAAGATCCTCTTATTCAACTAAGAACATGAGGTAGGTCTTCCGAGGAGGTATTTTGTGAATGGAGATTGAGAAAATCGGTCGGAAAGAAAGAGAGTATTTAGCTCACCGGCAGGAGATCCTTTCGGCAGCAGAGAGGGTGTTTGCGGCAAAAGGATTTTTCCCAACGACGATGAGTGAGATCGCCCATGAGGCGGAGTTCGGCACGGGTACCCTATATAAGTACTTCAAATCCAAAGAAGATCTCTACTTCACGCTCATCGACGAGAAGGTGGCAGAGATCAACCAACTGGTCATGGCTGAGCTTTCTAAAAAGGTCTCTGCCCTGGAAAGGATTGAAAAGGCCCTTCGGCTTCAGTTCGAATTTATTGAGCGGAATCGGGATTTCTTCAGAATTTACATCTCGGAGAGGAGTCGTTTTGAATGGACCGTCAAGGACGATTTAGGAAAAGGGATTCACGATAAGATGGTCGCCTATATTGAAGCCTTATCGCAGGTCATGAAGCAGGGTGTCAAAGAGGGAGAGTTTAACCCTGCGGACCCCATGGATCTGGCTCATGCCCTGGTCGGCATTGTCAACTCCCTTGTCTTCGAATGGTTGATCAGTCCTAAACATTATCCGCTCATTTCAAAAATGGAGACGGCTTTAGAAATCTTCCTAAGAGGTGCACAACGAACAGAGAGGAGGAGATAAATCGATGAAAATGAGTTGGACGATTGGATTGACTCTTTGGTTTTTTCTCTTCAGTTGGCCTGCCTGGGCACAAGATTCTAAGGACCTTCTGACCCTCGAAGAGAGCATTAAGATTGCCTTGGAACGGAGCCTGAAACTCCACTCTGCAACCGAGGGGATTGTGGGTTCTGAATTTCGGCAAAAGGCAGCAAGAACCGATTTCTTTCCGAAATGGACAGGACAATACCTTTATAGCAAATATAACACAGCATCGAGCTATACAGGAACCTCTGGCGCATCCAGCGCTATTGCCAGCAAAGACTACTTCAATTTTAGCACCTCTGTTACTCAACCTCTATTCTCAGGAGGATCCATTTATTCCAACTATCGCTTAGAGAAGATCGGAGTGGATGTATCCCGGGCAGACCTTGAGACCGTTAAAAAGGATTTGGTTCTTCAGGTGAGAGAGGGTTACTTCAATATTCTAAAAGCCGAAAAGTTCTTGGTCGTTGCCCAACAGGCGGTCAAACAGTTTGAAGCCCAATTGGAAGTGACCAAAGCCTTCTTCGAAGTTGGGATTGTTCCAAAAAATGATCTCCTTCAGGCAGAAGTAAGGCTGGCCAATGCAAGGCAAGGTTTAGTAAAGGCAGAGAATGATCTCGCAGTGGCAAAAGCTTCATTTAACATCTTACTCCGAAGGGAGGTCAGCGATCCTCTCAGTGTCGTCGACATTCTTGAATACAAGCCGTTTCCTCTGCGATTCGAAGAGTCTCTTGAGGAGGCGTTGCGACAGAGGCCGGAGATAAAGAGCGCCGAGTTGAAGGTCGCCCAAGCGACGGAGGGCGTCAGGATAGCAAAGAGTGGATTCTTTCCGGTAATCAGTCTTTCAGGAACTTATAATAAACTCTCTGAAGAACCGGGCCTTGCGGGCGATCTTCGGACGGAGAGATGGAATGTCCAGGCCTTAGCAACTTTTACTCTATGGGAATGGAAAAAGACGGCCTATAAAGTTGGAGAGAGCAAGGTGAAGGTCACTCAAGCCGAAGATTCGAAAAGTCAGCTAATCGATGGAGTCATCTTTGAGGTGAAGCAGGACTATCTGAATTTGTTGACAGCGGAAAAGAATATAGGGGTCGGTGAGAAAGCCGTTGAGCAGGCAGAAGAGAATCTAAGGATGAATGAGGAGCGGTATAAATACCAAGTGGCCACTGCCACGGATGTCCTTGATGCCGTGACATTGCTGGCCCAGGCAAGAGTGAATTATTATAGCGCATTGAGCGATTTCAATATCGCCAAGGCTCGGTTGGAGCGAGCCATGGGACGGATGTATCCTTGAACTCATCCACTGATGAGTTAGCAGTTACCTTAAGCTTCAAACTGGTTGAAGTGAAGAGTGAAAAGTCAAACGTAAAGGGGGATCGATCTTGAGAGAGTATAGCGATAAAAAGTTAAAGATGAAAAGTTATGGGCTTCTCGCGTTGTTTATAGCTTTCCCCCTTTTGGGGGGATGCGGTTCCAAGGAGGCCGGAAATAGAGAAACCCCCATGAAACCTCAAACTCAAATTTTAGAAGAGAGATCGGTCGAAGCGGTGGAGGTCATCCCGAGACCGATCTCATACACCCTTTCTGCCGTTGGAAGTTTGAAGAGCCCTGAACAAGTGACCATTAGCCCCAAGAAGGCAGGGATCATTGCAAAGATCCTTGTCAAGGAGGGGGATCGCGTGAGAAAGGGAGAGATCTTAGTTCAACTGGATGACATCGATGCCAAACTTCAGGTCGACAGAGCAGAAGCGAAAGTGAAGGAAGCAGAGGCATCGCTGGAGACGAATCGGACGACCCTGTCTCGTTATCAGAGGCTTTTGGAATCGAAAGTGATTCCTCAACAGAGTTATGATGATCTTAATCTGAAGGTGAAATTGGACGAGGCAAAGTTGACTCTGGCGAAGACAGAACTGAGTCTTGCGAGGCAGAATTTGTTGGATCATCAAATCGTCTCTCCCATTGAGGGAATGGTGAGCCTAAAAATTGCCTCTCTGGGTGAGCACGTCAATGTCGCTCCAAAGGACGAGATATTAACCATTGTTCAAATGGATCCCCTCGATCTGGAATTCTACGTTCCAGAGAATTGGGCAGGGAAAATCCATGTGGGAGGCAAGGTTCAATTCGTTGTGAAAGCATTTTCTGAGGAGAGATTCACTGCCATCCTCCAATTCATTAGTCCCACTGTAGATCCCTCTACGAGAAACATGCGAATGAAGGCAATGGTCCGCAATCCCCATGATCGGCTAAAACCAGGATTTTTTGCAGAGGTCTCTGTTCAGACCGGTGGGAGTCCCAATGCCATTGTCATTCCTGAATCAGCGATTTTCAGCCAAGAGGGAAAGTCTTTCAGCTTTGTGGTTCAGGATGGAATTGCCCGTCGTCGAGAGGTTGAAACCGGCCTCCGATTCGAGGGGAAGGTAGAGATTCTTAAAGGAATTCAAAAAGGGGAACGAGTCGTCACTGCCGGCCATGAACAGCTCAGCGAAGGAATGAAAGTCAGGATAAGTCAAAAATAATGTCAAATGTCAAAACCCAAAGTTCAAATAAAGCCCAAAAACTAAATGTCAAAAAAGTTTAGCATTTGGACATTTGGCATTCATTTGACATTTGAGTTTTGAAATTTGGAGTTGGAGATCTGGAATTTAGGTTATATCGGGATGTTTTAAGAGCACTGGAGATGATTCTTTAGCTAAGAGGTAAAAAATATGTTTCTATCAGACACCTCTGTCAAAAGACCTGTCTTTGCAACCATGATGACTCTTGCTCTTGTCTTTTTCGGTATCCTGGGCTACCAACGCATTGGGATCGACTTATATCCTCAGGTTGATTTTCCAATGGTGACGATCACAACAACCCTCTTTGGTGCTGCTCCTGAGGTCATGGATACCGATGTGACGGATCCCATCGAGGAACAGGTCAATACCATCGAGGGAGTGAAGCACATTACTTCGACAAGTGGTTATGGCTTTTCACAAATTACAGTCGAATTCGAACTCTACCGGGATATCGACTCCGCGGTTCAGGATGTAAGAGCGAAAGTGGACGCAGCAAAGAAGAAATTGCCTACCGATATTGACCCTCCGATCATTGACAAGCTCGACATCAATGCAAGACCCATTCTCTGGCTCTCAGTAGCAGGCAATCAACCTTTCCAAAAGCTCGGAATGTTGGCTGACGAGCGCTTGAGACCTCAGATAGAGTCCATTAAAGGAGTTGGAAATGTCATGCTCGGAGGCTATGCCAAGAGGGAGATCAGGGTCTGGCTCGATGGAAAGAAATTGGAGGCACATCGACTGGCGTCGACCGATATTTCAAAGGCTCTTCTTGCCAAGAATATTGAACTGCCAGGCGGGATTATCGAAAGCGTTGATCGGGAGTTCACCGTCCGAAACTTGGGTGAACTTCGAAACGCAGAAGAATTTAATAACCTCATCATCACCTATCAGAACGGAGCACCCATTCGGTTGAAGGACGTGGGTTGGGCTGAGGACGGGACGGAACCCATACGAACGATTGCCCGATATAACCGCATTCCAGCTGTGGGAATGGGGGTTATTCCCCGTTCTGGAGCGAATGTGGTGGAAGTGGCCAGAGCTGTCAAAAAGAGGCTCGTCGAGATTAGGAAGACCCTTCCGCAAGGAGTCGATATCCATATCTCCAACGATACATCGACATTTATTGAACAGGCTATTGGTGGTGTTACAGAAGATGTTTTTATCGGGGGTCTGCTCGCGGCGGTCATCATGTTCATCTTCCTTCTGAGCGTTCGGAGCACCATCATCACGGCTGTCTCCATCCCTACCTCTCTCATCACAAGCTTTGGCATCATGCATTTCATGGGATTTACCATGAACTATATGACCATGCTTGCCCTTTCCATGATGGTGGGTGTGGTTTGTGACGATGCGATTATTGTCCTTGAGAATATCTATCGGCATATGGAAGAAGGAGCCGATCCAATGACGGCAGCCAGGGAGGGAACTTCGGAGATCGCTTTTGCGGCCACGGCCGCCACCTTCTCCATTGCCGCCGTTTTCATCCCGGTAGCTTTCATGGGAGGAATGATCGGTCGATTCTTCTTTCAGTTTGGGGTAACGGTCGCTGCTTCGGTCATCGCCTCTTTGGTGATTGCCCTGGTATTGATCCCGATGCTCTGTTCGAAGTTTTTGAAGCTCGAATCCAAACATGGTAAGGTCTACCGGTTCTTCGATCAATCCTATGAAAAACTCGAAAGCCGATACAGAAAGGCGTTGGTCTTCTCTCTCGGGCATCGTTGGTTGATCATTCTCACCGTGACTGGAATGTTTCTTGGGAGCATCGCCATTCTGACGAACCTGAAGAG
>CAZFJD010000053.1:3213-6770 GCA_964518775.1 uncultured Syntrophaceae bacterium | reverse complement strand
GAGGGAGTTCGTCCCCAAATCGGATGAGGGACGGTTTATCATTCGTTTGGAAACCCCCACGGGTTCCACGCTTCAGCATACGGATGAAAAATTGAAGAGAGTGGAAGAGATGACTCTCGCCACGCCTGAAACTGAACGAGTTTTTGTGGCCATCGGCATCGGTGCTCGCCAGGAAGTGAATAAGGGTATTGTGGTGGTGACGTTGAAGGATCGAAAGGAACGGAAGCGATCTCAGCGGCAAATCATGGTCGAAATGCGAAAGAGGCTGAAGGAGATGCCTGGATTCAAGGCCTACGTCGAAGATCTTTCACCGGTTGCGACCGGGGGAAGGAGAGGGGCACCACTTCAGTTTGATGTCAAAGGGGCAGAGGTGGAGAAGCTTGAAAAGATCTCCAGTCAGATTACGGAAGAGATGATGAAAAGTCCAGGCATTGTGGATGTTAGTTCTGACCTTGAACTGACCAAACCTGAGGTGAGGGTTCTCATCGATCGAAATAAGGCCGCGGATGTGGGGGTCGATATCCGCGACATATCCGGAGCAGTCCAGCAACTCATCGGTGGACAGGAGGCATCGAAATTCAAGGACATCGAGCGAGCCAAGCGCTACGATGTGAGGATCCGATTGATCAGAGACCAACGAATGAATCCAGAGGACATCTCCCAGATCTCCATTCGAACACCGAAAGGAGGTTTAATCAAATTAGCCCAAGTGGTAAGAGTTGAAGAAGGGATTGGGCCGAATCTTGTCAATCGAAAGGATCGGCAGAGAAGTGCTACGATTTATGCAGATACGGCAGGCGGTAAAGTTTTGGGAGAGGCGATTGCGGAGGTGGAGGCTCTGACAAAAAAATATCTACCCCCCGGTTATACCCGCAGCTTTACCGGTCAGGCAGAGGCATTCAAAGAGTCTTTTCAATACCTGATCATAGCGCTTATCCAGGCGATCATCATTATCTATATGGTTCTGGCCATGCAGTTCAACAGCTTCCTCCATCCGCTGACGGTCATGCTGGCTTTGCCGTTAAGTACAGTGGGGGCCTTTGGTGCCCTTTATCTTACCAAGGATACGATCTCCATTATGAGCATGATCGGTATGATCACATTAACCGCATTGGTTGTGAAGAACTCTATTCTTTTGGTCGACTATACGAATACCCTGAGAGAAAGAGGGATGGAAAGAAATCAGGCTGTCCTTCAAGCTTCTCCTGTAAGGCTTCGACCTATTTTGATGACCGCGGTGACGACCATCTTGGGAGTGTTACCTGTGGCCTTAGGTTACAGCGCAGGGGGTGAGGCCAGAGCAGGAATGGGACGAGCCACCTTTGGTGGGATGTTCGCCTCGACGCTTCTTACTCTGTTTGTTGTTCCGGTGGCGTATACAGTACTTGATGATTTTCAAAGAGGGATGAAACGAGTCTTTAGCAGAGAGAAGAGGGTGTAAGTGAAATTCGTTAAGATCATCTACCACTCCCAATTTAATGAGGCGATCCTCGATATCCTGAAAAAGCTAAATATCCATGTATTCGTGGATTGTCAGAAGGTCTGTGCCGAGGACGAAAATGGAAAACATTTTGGAGACAAGATTTGGCCGGGTACGGACTGTATCCTCTCCACCCCGGTATCCGACGAAAAGGCCGAAGAGCTTTTTAGTGCGGTTTTGAGCTTCAAAGACGCTGATCCACGACGCAAACATATTCGCATCCTGATTCTGCCTGTAGAAAAGGCAGGATAATCGATCGACCGGCAGCCCCTTCATGCCATTGCCGCTTCCAGCCGTATCTTTCGTATAAGTGGAGAATGAGGGTCTTATTAATTTCCACAAACCGATCTCGAGAAACCATGCCCCCTTTTCCCCTGGGCTTGGCTTATGTGGCATCCAACATTGAGAAAAGATACCACGACGTTGAAATCTGGGATGCTATGTTTCAAGAAGATTGGGAGAAAGGTCTAAGGGATCACCTACAGGATTTTCAGCCAGAGGTGATTGGACTTTCCATCAGAAATGTGGATGATCAGAATATCGGACAGCCAAAATTTTTTCTTGAAGAAACGAAACGGATGGTTGAAGTCTGCCGAGAGGAGGTTGGAGCGCCTATTGTAGCTGGCGGCAGTGGATTCAGCATTTTTTGCCGAGAGGCCATCCATGACTTGGGTGTTGATTTCGGGGTAGTTGGAGAAGGGGAAAAGGCCTTCAATTTGGTTTTGGAGTGTATGGAATCAGGAGGAGACTTCAATAGGGTTCCTGGTTTAATAGGATCAGAAAAAGGAGAAAATCTTAGGGCTCCGCCTCAATGGATTGAAAAGTTGGATGACCTAAGACCTGCGGACCGCATCCAAATTGATGCTAAACGCTACTATGAATCTCCTGGACAGCCCTTTGTTCCCAATGTGGCCACGGTCCAGGGCAAACGAGGTTGCCCTCTCTCTTGCATCTATTGTTCAACCCCCGCCATCGAAGGAACTTCGATACGAGTCCGTTCACCTAAGAATGTTTTGGACGAAATCGAAATTTTACGAAAAGATTATGGTTTCAAAAGGATCCATTTTGTCGATAGCCTCTTTACCAATCCAGCTTGGCATGCCAGGGTGGTGTGCGAGGAGATATTAAGAAGGAAGATAGAGATTCATTGGAGCTGTACGATAAACCCTGGATTTGCACAACCGGAGTTGTTGAAATTGATGAGACGTTCGGGTTGCGAATTGGTCATGGTGGGCAATGAGAGCGGGTGTTCCCGAATCCTTCAGGGTCTCCGCAAGGGATTTGGAAAGGAGGAGGTGGAGCAGTGTTTTTCTTCTTGCCGAAAAGAAGGGCTTCGGTGCCAAGGGTTTCTTCTCATCGGTGGCCCCGGCGAAGATAGGGAAAGCGTTCAGGAGAGCGTTGAACTTTTGGAGCACTACGAACCTGACCAGGTAATCGTCACCATCGGCATCAGAATTTATCCAGGGTGTGAGTTGACCCGAATCGCTGAAAGAGAGGGTAAGATCCAATCCGAGACGAACCTTCTACATCCCAGGTTCTATCTTTCACCTTCTGTGGGTGATTGGATTTGGGAGTATATGGATGGAGTCATGGCCAGAAATCGTCGGTGGACATTTTGAAGCTTCGGTTGGTCAAAAGAAGGAACGAGGGATGGACAAGGATGGCTGAAAGACGTTGAGCAGGGCGGCACAAAGATTGCAGCGATTAATGTTTGGTTTTCTCTCTATAATGATGAGAAGCCCTTTAATTTTAAAGGTTTTTTCAATTAAGCGAATTCTCGGTTTCGAGAATTGAGTTGACAGAAGTGACAACTTGTGGTAACTTTTTTGCCAATTTTTTTAACAAAGTAGGCGATGGACGGATTTCAACGATCAGGTCGGCAACCCGAGGAATGGTGAGATTTCGATGAAATACTTAGCTACGTTGGTGATATTGCTCTGTTTGCTATTTTTGGCAAGCCTCTCCTCGGCCGGAATTTACCGCTATATCGACGAAAGGGGAGTGATCCATTTTACGAATTGCCCGAGAGATCCTAAATTCAAACTTTATATCCGTGAAAGCAAGGAGGATGTGGGAG
>CAZFJD010000053.1:0-3203 GCA_964518775.1 uncultured Syntrophaceae bacterium | reverse complement strand
ATGTGGGAGAGGTGGTTCGTGATTCTTTTACTGATTACGTACAAGATTCAAAGAATTACGACGCTTTGATTTATGAATTTTCTCAAAAGTATAAAGTCGATTTTGCGTTGATCAAAGCGATGATCCGCACAGAATCCGGTTTTAACCCCTATGCGGTTTCGAGAAAGGGGGCAAAAGGACTGATGCAATTGATGCCGGAGACTGCCCATCGATTGAATGTATCAAACGTTTTTAACCCCAAAGAGAATATTGATGGAGGGGTGCGTTATTTTAAATACCTCCTTTCCCTTTTTAATAATGATCTTCGACTCTCCTTAGCCGCTTACAATGCAGGTGAGAACATTGTTTACGAATTCCGTTCGATCCCTCCTTATCGGGAGACGATCGATTACGTCAGAAAAGTGCTGGGATATTATCGTTCCTATAAACAGGGTCTGTAGCGCTGGATTTCCTCCCGCCTCTTTTGACTGAGTATTAACAACACGATCCCGAGACCTTTCATGGAGAAACTTGATCGTCGCCAGATATTGAGCCTGCCAAATGGAGTGACGATTATTCGGGTGATTGCCATTCCCATCATTCTTCTTTTGCTTTTTTCTTCAGGCCGATTCTACCAAATCATCACTGCTCTGCTTTTCCTATTGGTGGCCGTTACCGATACGCTGGACGGATATCTTGCCAGGCGCTATGGGATGGTCACCACACTGGGGAAGTTTCTGGACCCCCTCGCCGACAAACTCCTCATTGTCACTGCTCTCATCGCTCTCATTCCAGCAAGGGAAATTCCTTTCTGGATGGTCATTGTGATCGTTGGAAGGGAGATCTCGGTGACGGGGTTGAGGGGGATTGCTGTTTCACAAGGCATTGTCATCTCTGCCAGCATCTTGGGAAAGTACAAGACGGTCTTGGAAGTTGCTTCCATCACTTGCCTCATTCTCAATGGACGTTATTTCTCCATTGACTTCTATTGGGTTGGAATGGGACTCCTCTGGATCGCGCTCATCTTCGCTGTGCTTTCGGGCATCGATTACTTCAAGAAATTCTTAAGGACAATCATCCATTAAGCCCCCCATTTCAAAATCCCTCGGTCTTGGCCCTCGATGTCCATAATCCATCCCTCCGGTTAGGTTTTTTGTTGACAGATTGAGGAGAATCCATATAAATTAGTTTTGCCAAGGGAGTTTCTAAGATTTGAGGAAGAGGAGAATGAGGTGATCGGCAGAGAGAATTTATTAAGAGAACTTGAAGCCAAGGCAAGGAAGCTCCGAAGAGAGTCATTATTTCTAATGAGAGAAATGGGAGCAGGTTGGCTTGGAGGGTCATTCTCTTCGGCGGATTTTATCGCTGCGCTTTTTTTCTACCGAATGAAGCACGATCCTAAAGATCCACTTTGGAGTGAAAGGGATAGGCTCATCATATCAAAAGGTCATTCCTGCGAGATCTTCTATGCCGCCCTTGCCGAAGCCGGTTACATCGTCAAGGAGGAACTGAAGACGTATAGTCATTTGGGATCGAGACTCCAAATTCATGTCGATTGTAGAACCCCTGGAATCGATTGCAGTGGGGGCTCATTGGGGCTGGGACTGTCTTTTGCAGTGGGCGCTGCTATGGGGGCTTATATCTTACCAAATGAAAAAAATCTTATGGCTACGGACCGCGGTCAGCGAGCACGCTTTCGCGTTTACTGCGTTTTGGGGGATGGAGAATGTAATGAGGGGCAGGTTTGGGAGGCTGCTGCAAACGCCTCCCATTACAAATTGGATAACTTGACTGCCCTGATCGACAGCAACAAGTTTCAATCCACCGGACCTGTCGAAAAAAAGATGGATATGCTGTCGCTCGCCGAGAAATTTAATGCCTTTGGTTGGGAGATAAAAGAGATCGATGGAAATGATATGAGGGTAGTGGTTGACACCTTGGATTGGGCGATCACTGTTAGAGAAAGACCTCAGGCGATCATCGCCCATACGATCAAGGGCAAGGGATTCCCATCCCTCGAGAATACGAATTGCCATTTTGTTAAGATGACAGAGGAACTACTAAAAATAGGTCTCGATGCCTTAGCAGATTAAACTCACGTTGGCCAAGAATGGATGGTATCCACAGAGATAAGAAAACAGGAGATAGGCGACCGTGAAAAGCCGATATTTGCGAGAGGCAAGGGATATTTTTGAAAACCTCTATTCTGCTCATAATCGAGCCCTCGTCGAACTGGCAACGAAGAACGAAAAGATTGTATCTTGTTACGCCGATTTTCCTCCTGGCGAGGTGGGAGAAGTTTTCCAAAAGCAATTTCCGGATCGAATCATCGATGTTGGCATTGCAGAGGGCCATCTGATCACCTGTGCCGCAGGTCTTTCCGATGCAGGGTTTATACCTTTTACGCACTGCCACGCATTATTCGTCTTAGGAAGGGCTTATAATCAGATCCGGCATAATGTGGCTTATGATCATCGGAACGTTAAGATCGTTCTCTGTAATTCAGGGGTCATTTGGGGAGGGATCGGACCGTCGCACCTGGCGATCGAGGACTTTGCTGCTCTGCGAGCGATCCCCAATCTTGTCATCCTCTCGCCTTCGGATGCCGTTTCTGCGGAGAAAGCAACCTTTGCTGCTGCGGATTTTGTTGGTCCAGTCGTGATGCGCTTACCCTCTGTGGCTGCTATCTATCCCACGTTGTACACCAATGATTTCAGATTTGAAATTGGAAAGGCGGTCACCCTTCGTGATGGAAATGATGCGACGATCATCGCTACAGGTATCTTGGTGAATGATGTTCTTCAGGTTTCAGAAAGACTCGAAAAGACGGGTATTGGAGCACGAGTGCTGGATGTTCAAACGATTAAACCTCTTGACGAGGAGGCGATCCTTTCAGCCGCAAAAGAGACTGGTGCAATCGTGACGGTTGAGGACGCGAATATCCTGGGCGGACTGGGAGGGGCTGTAGCGGAATTGGTAACGGAAAGAGATCCTGTTCCGATCAAAAGGGTAGGTGTGAGAGACCAGTTTGGCGAGTCCGGTACATCAGAAGAGATCAAGGAGTGCTATGGGCTAACGTCTCCTGTGATCGAAGAGGCCGTAAAAGAGGTGATGCGTTTGAAGAGAAGGTATTGACATCTCATATGAAATCTTGTAATTTTTTATGGACATGCGGGAATAACTCAGCGGTAGAGTGCAACCTTGCCAAGGTTGAAGTCGCGGGT
>CAZFJD010000052.1:10962-13802 GCA_964518775.1 uncultured Syntrophaceae bacterium | reverse complement strand
GTTCGGCTTGGTTCCAAAGGATCCACTGATCTAAATTGAGAAAATAGAGGACTAAGCAGAACCCCATGAGGAGAATGATCTGGCCCCATTTCTGAGGATAGATTTTAGAAAATCGTTTTTCCATAAGTCACCGACGAGGTTTTATAAAAACGAAAAGTCCCGAGCCCTCGCTACATATTCTCTATGATTACTCCCTCGGGTGAGACGTAAACCAAACTCCTTCCCCTACTCGCTTCCACGAGCTTCCGGAGAAAGGCTTTCTGATCTTGAACGATCGGATTGAATCGAACATACTCCCTGAAAAAACGCAGTCGATCAGACCTCGTCATCACCCTCGGAGTGGACAGATGGAGCTGAAGAAGATTCTTAAATAATCCTCTATGATTCACCGTTTTATCCAATGAAATATCCTCAAAGTCGAGAAGATGAAAGTCCCAGCTCTCTGCCTTTTCTGAAACGAGAATATTGCACGTCTTCATATCCTTATGAAATAGGTTCTTTTGATGAAAGATCGAAAGCCATTGGGCAAAGGTCTGAATAAAGAGTCTTTTCTCAATAAAATCTTTAAACCCTCTTAGAACATATCGATCCATCTCCCTGTCGGGTGCCGCAGTCTCCATGAGAAAGAAACTCTCCTCCACCCCGAACAGGCCTTTTTTCTCCATGAGACCCAGGGGCTTGAGAGAAGGAATTCCTCTCACCCTTAGACCGTTTGCCGCAATCCATGCCTTGAGCCCTTTCGAACGCCTGAAATGTTCCTTCATACGCCTCCAAAAGGACGGATAACAAAATTGCTTGATACATATCTTCCCTACCCCATCATCCAATATCGAAACGATAACGCCTGAAGAATATTTTACCAGACAAGAGGCCTTTTCTCTTGCAAGGGTCCTGTGTTCTTCAACCATTCTCTTCAAATCATCCAAAGGAAAATCCCTTCGACGGTAATAACGCGTCCCCCTTTCCTTTTGAATTGAAAATTCCGTACTCTCTTTGAGACATCGTTTGGTCCTGCTCTGCCACTGCCTTTGTTGAAGTCGATACATGATGGAATAGATTCGTTGGATCAAATTCTCCTTCTCCGGAATGGGAATAGAATCCGGTGCAAAATAATGATCGACAAACTGAATCTGCTCTGCTTCTCCCCAGTCGTGTCTCAACGAATGGAGCAGGTGGGATAAATTCCACAATCTTTGATTGAGAGAAACGGCCTTGACGATTCTAACACCGTGCAAGTCGGTCAGAAGCAAGGACTCCCCATCCCATAAAAAATTTCCTCCATGAAGGTCCGGATGGTCCAACCCTGCATCGTGGATCTTCCGAATGGCTTGAGCTAATCCGAAAATAGAGGAACGGCTTTTTCGTCTTGCCGAATCGTCCATAAACGAGACACCCATTCCGATCGCCTCGGAGAGATAATAGCTCTCCCTCACAAACCCTCCCCGAACCCTTTCCATCCAACCGAAAGGCTTTGGGATCTTCAGGTTCTTACCTCGCAAACGATAGGAAAGAAGCCATTCTCTGCGTTCCCTGGACGGAATAAGAAGATATTTTATAGATTCTATGAAACCCTTAGTTTTATCCCTTTTTAAGAAGACCCTCCCTCCGTTTGGCAAATGGAAGACTCCTGTCCATCTCCATTTTGATTCATGGATCGTCTTTCCCTCCGTCGCTCTCACGAAGGAAACCGGATCGTCAAAAAAAGAGGAAGGCAGAGAATCGTATATATCTTTTCTCACCCAACCTCTCAGCTCACCCTTCGATACCTTTTGGTAGCTGAGCGATTCAGACCCCATTTAATTTTTCTTCCACCTTCCCAGTTCGATCATCTGCTGGTAAAATTTTTCGACGGCCTCCACTTGCCGATCCAACCGAAAATCTCGATGGGCCTTTTCATAAGCGGCCCATCCCATCGCCATCCTCAGTTCTGGATTTCGGAGAAGTTGAAGGGTGGCTTGAGCTAAGCCTTCTGGGGTATCCTTCACCACCAGGCCCGAGAGGCCATCCTCCACTAACTCAGGCAACATTCCTCGCTCGGCCACAATCACTGGTTTCCCCATGGCCATGGCCTCCCTCAACGCCCTGGCCGTTCCATCAGAGCCTGCCATCAGGAATACAAAGATATCCATACAAGCTAACGTATCAAGGTAGTCTTCTGTCCGATATCCTCCGAGAACGACCCAGGGCTCAACGCCAAGTCGCTTCATTGGCTTAATCACGCTTTCCTCCATTTGACTCGATCGGCCCACAAGGAGAACCTTGATGTTTGGAAATTCTCTTACAATGGCCTTCACCGCTTCCAGGAAAAACTCCGTCCTTCGGTATCTCTGAAATCTTGCCACCATCCCGATAACGATGTCCGAAGATCCGATGCCTAAGGCGGCACGCATATTCTTGAATTCTTTTTGACGATCATACTGATTCAGGTCTAAGGCTGGCGTAATCTTTCTAACCCTCTCCGGAGGAATCCTAAAGTTTTCCGTATCTTTTTTCCATGCCTTTTCTGAAAAGGTAATCATGCCATCGGTCAATCGAGAGATGAGCAGGCGATTCCCTAAATTGGGCTTTAAAGAGTCCCGCTTGTGGTCCGTACGAATGACAATCACCGGATGCCTTGACCGCCTCGCTGCGATCCCGCCTAAAAGATGGCCATGGGAGTGGTGGACATTTAAAAGATCGAACTTTTCCTGGCCAAGATAGTTTGTGAGGTCTAAAATGTCACGCAGATTGGTCGTTAGAAAAGAGGGATGATAAAACTTCACCGAATGATCCAGTTGAAATCGATCGGTGGCTTTTACACCTGCGAGGAGTACCCTTTTCTCAATACTATCCTCAACCGG
>CAZFJD010000052.1:0-10862 GCA_964518775.1 uncultured Syntrophaceae bacterium | reverse complement strand
AGTTTTTTCAAGATTCCAAACCAAATATTTTTACATACTAAGGAAGATGGATTAAACCGAGATTAAAGAAAAATGAAGATTTCTTAAGTCTTATCCATCGTCCGATCTTCTGCCACTTCTTGACGAGAAGCCTCACAAAAGTATTTCCTGAATTAAGGATTCTTAACCTTAATTTAATCCTTTCTTAATTCTTTCCTGCTTATAATAGGCTAAAAAAATTTGATAAGAAATTGGAGGGTTAAAATGGGTTTTCCATTTCGAGACAGGATACTGAGGACGTTATCAACCTATAGGGGTTTTTCTTATGTTCCTCCGTTTAGCTTCATGGCAATGACCTTCTACCAGGAATGGGAAGACGACTCTGTCGTATGGCCTTTGGGAATTGGAATTATTCTTATCGGCGTTTTGGTTAGACTGTGGGCAACAAAACACATTGGAAGAAGAACGCCGTGGATGAAGAAGAAGGGGAAGAAACTTGTTAAAACAGGGCCGTATGCGATTGTCAGAAATCCGCTGTATATTGCCAATATCATTATCGCCGTAGGTCTCTCAGTCCTTTCAGAATTAGCGTGGTTCATTCCTTTTGTCTTCTTATATTTCTTCATCCTTTATCATTTTGTTGTACTTTACGAAGAGAAAAAACTTTCGGAAAGATGGGGAGATGAATATCGGGCCTATGTGAATGAGGTGCCACGGTGGATACCGAAGCTCAAAAACTTCCACAAATATAAAACAAATGGCTTCGCGTGGATGGATGTTCTGCGATCGGAGGCCTCTTCCATCTTGGTCATCCTTTTAGCAATTTCTATCTTCGTTATGAAGGAGATTTTGAGCCCCCTCATAGAATAACCCAAAAGGCTTATCAAGACAGCTCGTATGGGCCGGCCCCGCCTGGCCATAGACAGTGAAGTGGCTCGACTTTTTGAAGTTTTTGATTGTCTTTCCCATGTTTTAACCAAAACATGGAAGAGAATAATGACCAACTCCGCCATTCCAATACCATCCATTTTTTTCTCCTTCGATGTTGATTTATAGGTTTTCAGGTTGCGTTTTAGGAATTGACTCGATATTCATCACCCTTGGTCTAAACTCGATCCCAAGATCGTAAATTTTTCCTCTCCGCGGTTTCTTAGGAAGCCACGGATGATCAGCTATCAACCTGCTCCATAGTTTGCTATCAAGGGGCAAATCTCCATCACAGTCCTTGTAATGACACATTAAAAATATTTTTCCACTGGCTTTTAACTTTCTGAATTGATGGGCTATATAGCATCTATGACATCGATTACACCAGAGCCAATCATCTTGTTTAATATCTCTCCCGCAAAAAATTTCGAACTGTTCCAAAACTGCTCTGTTCATATTTTCCCTCCCATTATGCGTAAAAAACATTTTCGAAAAGGCTCTCGAAAGATGAATTAGGATTAAGACTTGACTACACTTTATAGAATGAAAGATCCGCCTTTCTCCTGCAGGAATTGTATCGCTTGCCACTGTTCCCTGGTTAACCTTCAAGGGCTGTCTCTAAGAGGGAGAAATTCTGAAAGGATTCTAAGAACGAATGTTAACCGGGCTTAAGGAGAGAGATTCCTCAAGGAACGAAAAAAGCGGCTCTTTTCAACAACGAAGAACAAGGGCCCTTTGCTTTGGAGGAGAGATCTGCAAAGGAATATGTGATAACTGCCCGAGATGACAAGTCTCGAAAAAGCGTACTTTCGTAAAATCACTTGAAGTAAATACCTTCGACCCTTTCTGCAGACCACTTGTCAGATCATCTTGATCCAAATTTTTATAAAGGGTACCGGGGGGAAAAGGATTTTCCACTGTCAAATCAAGGGAATAGAAATAAACCGAAAACAGAAACATAAAGAGCAGTGTCATAACTTGGAAAATTTTAATCGATTTGAGTCTTCCCTCCATATTCGTAATCCCATTCAAACAAATTATACCTGATGAAGATTAAATCAGGATTAAAATTACCTTAAGATTTCTTAATACCAGAGATCTCGCCTTCTGGATGGTAGAGAGGCAGAGTAACAATAAAGATGCTTCCCTTGCCAGGATTACTTTGAAGTTGAATCGTTCCTTTATGTGCATGAGCGACCCATTGGGCGATACTCAAACCTAATCCCACTCCACCGGTCTCTCTCGATCGGGATTTATCCACTCGGTAAAAGCGCTTGAAGATTTTTTCTTGTTCTTCTTTGGGGATGCCAATTCCTGTATCCATCACTTTTACCTGAACAGAATCCCTATTCTTTTCTACACAAATCCGAATGGAACCTCCTTCCGGGGTAAATTTCAAAGCATTGTCTATCAGATTGGTGAAGAGTTGTTGAAGACGTATTTTGTCACCCATCACCACCATCTCTTGGATCGGATCAATTTTTAAACCAATAATCTTCTGCGTAGCAAGGACTTCAAAAAGATTGCCAATGTCTTTGATCAGGAGATCCAGACGAAGAGGAACTACGTTCAACCCGACTTGAGAAGAATCGGATCTCGAAAGGAGGATCAAGTCATTGATCATTCTGTTCATGTGTTCAAATTGCTCTACGAAATGGGCTAATCCTTCTTCATATTCCTCGGCCGTTCTCCTCTTTGAAAGGAGAACCTCTGCTTCTCCCTTCATTGCACAAAGAGGGGTCTTCAACTCATGCGATGCGTCTGCGGTAAATTCGGCCATTCGTTTAAAAGAACTCTCCAATCTGGCAATCATTTCATTGATGGTCAGGATGAGCTCATCCATTTCATCCCTTGTTCCTCTTGCAGTGAGTCTCTCGCCCAAATTTTCTGAGGTAATGCTTCGGGCCTTTGAGGCGATATATCCGATCGGAGAAAGGGACCTTCTGGCCAAAGCCCACCCCCCCAATGCCCCGAGAACCAATATGATAAGAAGAGCTACCAATATATTGTTTCTGAAATGAGATAGGTTCTTTCTTACAAAATGAAGATGGGTCCCCAGTTGAATCATTTCAGTGAGCTTCCTATCCTTATAAATGGGGGTAGTGATGATACGAAAGGCCCTTCTTCTCCCAGGACTATGAATCTCCTCCCGGGTCTCTTTTGCTTTCCTGGCATTGGCTAACACCTGCTCATTAACAACATACCTCAGCTCTCGAAACTCTTTCGAAATATAGAACGGCTTCCCATCTTTATCCAAAATCTGGAAAAAGAAAGGATAATACTTTCTGGCCATCACTTCGTCTTCAAATCTCATTAGAAAATATGCCTCTTTGGGTCCCCAGGAAAGAACTCTTTCCATCTCTTTAGTCTCATCAAGAAGGAATTGATCGATCTCTTTGAGGAGTTGATGTTTCAAACGGAAGTAGAGAAATCCACAGATGATTAACGTAGAGAGGAGGAAGGTCAAGATATACCAAATGCTTAATTTGACATCTGTCCTTCGATAAAATTTAGCCACGGTCTTCGAGGACATATCCAACCCCTTTCACGGTATGGAGAAGTTTGGGTTCAAAATCCTTATCGATCTTATTTCGCAGATGAGAGACATGGACATCGATCACATTGGTTAAAGTGTCAAAATGGTAATCGAAGACCTTTTCGGCGATCATGGTGCGAGTGACGATCTGACCGGGATGCCTCACGAAGAACTCAAGCAGGGCATACTCCTTGGGTGTCAGTTCGATCTTCACTTTATCCCGAAAAACCCGATGTCCATCGAGTTCCAACATCAGATTGGCCAGTTCCAATTTCGGAGGATAACTTTCCCTTCTATCTCTCCGGAGGATAGCTTGAATTCTTGCCAGCAATTCATTAAAAGAGAAAGGCTTGGTCACATAATCATCCGCGCCCAAATTCAGACCGTAAACGATATCCCTCTCCGAGTCCTTTGCAGTCAAAAAGATGACCGGAGATTGACCTCCCATCTTCCTGATCGAACTCAGGACCTCTCTTCCATCCATCTTCGGTAGCATGATATCGAGAATGATCAAATCGTATTTTTTGTGAGTGGCTAAACGCAATCCTTCCTCTCCCTGAAAGGCCACATCAACAGAAAAAGAATTTTCTATTAATCCTTTCTTCACGAATCGGACAATCCCTTTGTCATCCTCAACCAACAAAATCTTCATAATTTTCAATTTTACCAAATCTTTTCCGAAATTCAAACCCTGCTCGAAAAAGAACCCTATATTTTTTAATCGTTTAGGAATTGAATTTAGGAAACTTGACAGCATGATGAAAAAGAAGGTTAGCATCTTGAGGGACGTAGTTGAACTACTTGAGTTGTTTTTACATTCCTACTCTTTCATGAGAATTTTCTGACACTCCGAGAGGGTTGAAACTTAGCACCTCAGGAAGCGTGCATGATAACATCGTTCTGAGGATAAGGGGTACGAGAGAATGAGTTAGTTGGGGGTCAATTGGACTCATGGCGGTTGAGTCCTGGGGTCAAATCTTTATCCTTTACTTTTTGGTTGCTGATTGTGTGTAGAGAAACCGATTTCGACTTAGTCAAGAATAAAGATTCGACCCTATTAGCCCTTTTTGTGACATTCCAGATTGGTAAAGGGGACGGGAAAAAGGACGTCCATAAAATTACAAGTTGAGGATAGTGGCACCTACTTAACCCGCGAGATCCTTATAGGCTGGGATTACCCCGAACCCGTCGGCTTTAATAATCGCTCTCTTGACGGCATCCATTAATGCCGCCTCTCCCAAGAGTCCAATGGTGTTCACATCGGCTTTCTTCTTCCCATAAGATATCGCAAAAACAAGGTCTCCATCGAAAGTGGAATGAAGCGGTGAAATCACTTTAGCCAGCCCGGTATGGGCAATCTGTGCCACTTGATGGCACTCTTTCTTCGATAGATTGGCATTGGTTGCAATGATCCCGAGCGTTGTATGTAAGGCAGCAGATTCAGAAAGGGTTGAGACTCCAAACCTTTTGCGTACGACTCCCTGCTTGATCCATTTGGATGAATTGGCAAACTGAAAACTCTCCTTCGATTTTCTTGCGCCGGCCAGAATGTGGTTTGAATCAGGATCGAACACGTCGCCAAAGGCATTGACCACGACAAGGCCTCCCACGATAAGGCCATTTGGCCCTTGAATGCTTGAGGTCCCCAGTCCGCCTTTCATCGCCCGTTCGATTCCAAAAAGTTTTCCTAAGCTTGCTCCAGTGCCAACCCCCACACTTCCTTCTTCCACTTTTTTTGATGCATTGAGACAAGCACGGTATCCCATCTGGGTATCTGGTCTCACATGGAAATCACCTATGCCAAAGTCGAAAATCACAGCAGCAGGGACGATGGGGATCTTCGTCTTGCCCACATCGAATCCCTTTCCCCTCTGCTCCAGATAGGCCATGACGCCCCCTGCGGCATCGAGACCGAAGGCACTCCCACCGGCCAAGAGAATGGCATGGATCTTATCGACGAGATGGAGGAGCATGAGGGCATCGATCTGCCTGGTCCCGGCCGCTGTTCCCCGGATATCGACGCCTCCAATTGCTCCCTCTTCACAAAGGACAACGGTACAGCCAGTCAAGGCCTTAAAGTCACTCGCGTGTCCAACCCTGATCCCTGGCACATCTGTAATAGCGTTCAGTCTTTTCATTCGGGGCGATCTTATCAGAAAGAAAAGAAGGGTGTCAACCCTTCGACAGGCTCAGTGTGGGCCCTTCGACAAGCTCAGGACAGGCTCTTCGACAAGCTCAGGGCATGCTCTTCTGCTTGGGTGTAAAGAGATTAAGGCTTTTTGTTAGGAGGGGAAATTGGAGAGAGTTGAACCCGAATGTTTCGGGGATAGAAGTGGGTGACTGTAATCCCAGAGGGAACACGAATATTTACCTCTGAAAGAGCTACCTGATTAGGTCCCGAATGGCCCCTTGAGAGATCAATGTGTGCCCTGATATGGTCAGGGTTTAAAGAGGAGAGCAGCCTCTGCGAACCCTTGAGTCGAACTTTAATCTCTTTCAGGGGTTCACCTGAAATGGCTAAGTTCTGAGGGATGGAATAGTATTCGACGGGGATGTCGAAACTCATCTCTCCCTGGCGAATACCTATCACGAAGATCCAAAGGAGAGACACAAGAAAAAGGAAGAAGACTTTTACGGGCAGATCATGAAAGAGTCTTTGGAGCCATCTCGTCTCTCGATCTTTTCCGTCACGAGTGGAGGAGGGACCAGAGAGGCTCTCTTTTAACTCTTCCTTTCCTTGTTTCCTTTCGACCTCTCCCTCGTAAGCGAATAAGACCTCCCTTCTCTCTTCGGAGATAATGATACACTCTGCGTCGGAAACTTCTGTAATTCCCAATCCAGCACGATGCCGAGTCCCCCATTCCTTTCGGAGGGACGGAGACTGGGAGACCGGAAGAAGAGCAGTGGCATATTGAATTCGATCTCCCTGAATGATGACGGCGCCGTCGTGCAGCGGGGATTGGGGACAGAAAATACTGACCAACATATCCTCATTGACCTCTGAATCGATCAGGGTCTTTCCGTGAACGAACTCATCGAGATCATCTCGACGCTGAACGACGATGAGCCCTCCTATTCCCTTATCCGCCATCTCAAATGCAGCTTCTACGATCTTGTCTAAAACTTTCGAGGTGATTGGCTGCGGCCTTCCAAAGAAAAAGGTCGGAAGACTGACGCTTCCCAAAACTTCCCGGATCTCTTGCTGGAAGATGACCACCAAGACAAGGAGAATGACAGCCCAGAGGTTTTGAAGACCCCAAACGGAGAGAGGTAAGTCCATCCATTGAGCAACGATGTAGAAAAAGGGGAGAGCCAGGATGGCAAGGATCATTCGCAGGGCCCTCTTCTTTTTTAACCAGAGATAAAGCCGATAAAAAACAAAGGTCAGGATCACGATGTCCAAACCATCCTGCCAGCGGAAAAGTCTAAGGAAGTCTTTCAATGGGCCTCACCTCGAATGTACAAATTCTGCAATAATGGGATGAGAAGTGTCAAGGAAATATAGCATAAGAAATTTCTTTGATTAAAATGACTCTTTCGTTTATAATTGGGAAAAATTCGGATTCCACTTTCTTCAAAATCAATTTTTTGCGTATCGGATCACAGATCCAAATCTTATTCTAAAGAAAGGAGGAGTTAAATTATGTGGATCCTAAGACTGAACATGAGTGACCGTACTTATCGTCTAGACGAAGTCCCAGCTGCCTACAAGAACCTTGGGGGCCGTGGGATGACGTCTACCATCGTCCGCGATGAGGTTCCCCCGTTGTGTCATCCTCTCGGCCCAAACAACAAACTTGTCTTTGCACCTGGCATCGTGACGGGTACTGCGGCTCCAACATCGGCCCGTATCTCCGTAGGAGCCAAATCCCCGCTGACGGGTGGCATCAAGGAGTCAAACGCCGGCTCAGCATGGCCTCAATACATTGCCTCGATGCAAATCAAAGCTTTGGTGGTGGAAGGCCAACCTAAGGAAAAAGGCAAATATTGGATGGCTCGGCTGACGTGGGATGCCAAGGCCGGTCAGCCGAAAGTGGAATTCTTTCCTGCTGATGAGTATAAGGGGCAAGATCTCTATGAGGTTTACCCGAAAATGTTCCAGCGTTTCGGTAGAAAAGTTTCCATTGCGGGCTGTGGTGTGGCAGGGGAATACGGCTATGCCAACTCCGGGATAGTGTTCAACGACCTCCTCAATCGTCCAAGCCGATATTCCGGCCGCGGTGGCTTAGGCGCGGTGATGGCCAGCAAGGGGCTGAAGTTCATTGTGGTGGACAGTAAAGGTGGAACCGAAGTAGCTATCGCTGACAAGGCCCTATTTGAGCAGGGTACTAAGAAGCTGGCTGACGCATTGCGCACGCATGCGGTTACCAAGCCCAAAGGTGGCCTGAACACCTACGGCACGGCCGTGCTGGTCAACATCATGAATGAGGCTGGTGGTTACCCCACTCGTAACTTCTCAAGTGGTCGATTTGAGGGCGCAGCCAAGACTTCTGGCGAGGCCATCTTTGAGGGGAACAAGGTACGGCTTGGCAAGGAGCTGTACAACCACGCCTGTAGCCCCGGCTGCATCATCCAATGCTCCAATACTTGGTACAAGCCCGATCGTACCGAGCACACCTCCTGCGTAGAGTACGAATCGGATTGGGCTTTGGGCGCCAACTGTGGCATTGATAACTTGGATAATATTGCAGAAATGATACGCCTCTGCAATGCTTATGGTCTCGACACTATCGAGACTGGCACCACCCTGGCAGTAGCCATGGAGGCTGGTGTGATCCCCTTTGGTAACGGTAAGAAAGCCATTAAGCTTGTCCAAGAGATGGGCAAGGGGACGGCTCTTGGCCGTATCTTGGGTGGCGGCACAGAGTTCACTGGCAAAGCCTATGGCTTAACGCGGGTGCCTACTGTGAAGGGGCAGAGTATGCCCGCCTATGAACCAAGGGCTGTGAAGGGGATTGGTATTACCTACGCAACCACTACAATGGGCGCAGACCACACTGCTGGGTATACCATTGCTCCAGAAATCCTGAGCGTCGGTGGCAAGGCAGACCCTCTCAGTCCTCAAGGTAAGGCTGAACTTAGCAGGGCTTTTCAGGCGACCACTGCCTTTATTGACTCAACTGGCCACTGCCTGTTCATCGCCTTCGCCATTTTAGACATTCCCAGCGGTTTTGAGGGATTGATGGAAGAGTGCAATGGTGTCCTGGGTACCAATTGGAAGTCGGAAGATGCGGCCAAGATCGGAACAGAAATCTTACGTAAGGAGCGTGCCTTCAACGAGGCGGCTGGGCTTAGCAAAGAGCGTGACCGCGTGCCCGAGTTCATGAAGTATGAGCCGCTTCCACCTCACAATCAGGTTTATGACGTACCCGACAGTGCGCTGGATTCTGTCTACGGTGAGCTGTAAGACATTCTTCACGCGGGCAGGGCGATTTCCGCCTTGCCCGTTTTTTTTATGGTAAACCATGTCCAAGGTGAAAACCGACGGCCAGGGCCGTTTAATCCTACCGGACGCATTCCTTCAACGCAGGCACATATCTTCTGGCACAGAATACTGGCTCGATGAGCGGGAAGGTGACTTGATCCTCCATCCGCGGTTGCCTGATGTTCGAAAGTTATATATCCAACCCACCACTGTCTGCAACCTCCACTGCCGGACGTGTATCCGAAACGTCTGGGATGTCCCTGAAGCACAGATGTCTATGGATACGTTCCAGCGATTGTTAGAAAGCTTGGACGATCTGCCCAATCTGACTCGTGTTGTGTTTAGTGGCTTCGGTGAACCACTGACTCATCCCAATATCCTGGAAATGGTCAAAGCCATACGGAAGCGCGATATAGCCGTAACCATAGGTTCTAATGGCCTCTTGATGAATCCTGAGATGGCTCGCGAGTTGGTTAGGCTGGGTGTGGACCGATTGGTGGTATCGGTTGACGGCGTGAAGCCGGAGACCTATGCAAACGTCCGTGGCGCGATGCTTTCACAGATCTTAGGGAACATCCTCGCCCTGAACGAAGCGAAACGCCAACTGGGTTCATTGACTCCTGCCTTAGGGATCGAATTTGTTGTCCTGAGGAGTAATGTCGTCGAGCTGGGGGAATTAACGCGCTTGGCTTCTCGGCTGAATGCGGCTCGCATCCTGGTCAGTAATGTGCTTCCCTACACCGAAGACATGCGTAGCGAAATCCTCTACGGCTATGAGCCAAGGCCTCCATTGAGCGCTCGCGGCTGGCCCGTCAAGGCTGACGCATGGGTGATGTGGGGAAGTTTAGAACTGCCGCGCATGCACTGGGGTGCAGAGAGACGTTGCCGATTTGCACAAGACCGGGCAGTTGTCGTAGGAGGGGATGGCGGCGTATCGCCCTGTTATGCGCTATCCCATAATTATAGCTACTTTGCTGTGGACGGTAGAAAAAAGAATGTGAGCCGATACGTTTTTGGAAATGTGAATGAACAACCCTTGGCGGAAATTTGGATGTCTGAGGAATATGTCCGTTTCCGTAGCGAAGTGAGGGCATTCCATTTCCCATCTTGCCCTGACTGCGACCTGCGCGAAGGTTGTGACCTCAGAGAACGGAATGAGGGATGCTGGGGGTGGAACCCGTCCTGTGCTGATTGTCTGTGGGCGCAGGATATCGTCCGGTGTCCATGAGGAGATGATGCGAGTTCGTGTAAAACTTTTTGCCACTTTAACCCGCTATTTAAGCAATGTAGCGCCAGGGACTCCTTTTGATATCGAGGTGGCCGATGGCGCCACTGTGGCAGATCTGGTGAACCGGTTGAAATTGCCTCGTGAAGAAGCGAAAGTATTTTTTGTTAATGGGCGTCCCCGTCCCATAGACTGGCCCTTGGAACGTGAGGATGAGGTAGGCATTTTCCCATTAGTCGCAGGAGGATGAGGTGCCCAACATTGCTGTGAATGTATGGCTATATGGTGCTCTGGCAAAGTATGGAGGCAAGGCAGGCGAAGGCTGTTTCGCCAACTTAAAGATGTGCCTTCCCGAAGGGAGCACAATGACTGATCTGTTAGCACGCCTTGGAATACCTACCGAAGAAAGAGGTATCACTTTCATCAACGGGCAGTTGAGCGCGATGCCAGGTCTTCAACCCGACCTGGCTCATATCTTGCGCGATGGCGACCGCCTCGGCCTTTTTGACCTTAGAAGCATGTGGCCATTTCAATACCGTCATGGTGCACGATTGACCGATGAGATGGAACGTGCCATGGTTGCTGGAAAAGACCAGGGCCTGCATCACACCTATGAGGAAGGATAGACGGGCGGCATTGTGAGATCTTAGAATCTCGTGAGACCTGGAAATCGCCGGTAAACTATGGATTTGTGTATACGCATACTATCTTGAGACGATGATCAGAAGATATCTGGATCAAGGAAAGGGGGAGGGCGATGGATTTCAAAT
>CAZFJD010000051.1:6008-13817 GCA_964518775.1 uncultured Syntrophaceae bacterium | reverse complement strand
GAAACGGCTGCAAATTGAATGTCTGAGCCCGAAGGGCGAGTTTTCAATTTGCAGTGAAGTGAGCTTTAGAATTGTCGAAAAAATGTTTTGAGCAGCGAAGAGCACCCTTTCTCAAGGGCCGCACTCAAATCTTCCCCATCCTCTTCAGATCCTCTGCCACCCCCTCCCTTCCCTCCCCCACGGGGGGAGGTTGAGGGTGGGGGGCGTTTTTCATATTTGAGAAAAGGTTTTCTTCAGTATCTCTATCATCTCGTCAATCTCCTTCTCTTCAATGATTAAAGGCGGACCCACCATGACCATATCGCCGTTGATGCCATCGACAAAACCAGTGCCAGGATAGAGGACGAGACCATTCTCAAAAGCCAAGTCGATCACTCTCTCTGTGAATTTATCCGACCTCAGAAAAGGTTCTTTCGTCTTTTGCTCCTTGACGAATTCGATCGCGGTCATCAACCCCCTTCCCCTTACGTCACCCACAAATGGAAAGGCCATCAGCTCCTCCAACCTCTTCAGGAGGTAGATCCCCCGTTCCCGACAACGTTCAACCAGATTCCTCTTCTGAATTAACTGAATCACGGCCAAACCTACAGCACAAGCCACAGGATGGTGCGAGAAGGTGTGACCGTGGACAAATCCTCCAGTCTTCTCTTTTAACCGATCCACGAACTCCGCCTTCGTGATCATCGCCGAGAGGGGAAAGTAGCCTCCGCTCATCCCTTTTCCCAAGACCATGATGTCAGGCGAGACATCCCAGTGCTGCACGGCAAACCATCTCCCTGTTCTTCCCATCCCGGTCATCACCTCATCATCGATATACAGGATCCCATAACGCTCACAGATCCTCTTGATGAACGGCAGGTATCCATCAGGCGGGACCACTGCACCCACGGTCGCTCCAATCATCGGTTCCAGAATGACAGCAGAGATGGTCTCCGGGCCTTCCAGTTGGATCAGGGTCTCCAATGTCTTTGCACACTCCAATTCACATTCAGGATAGGAGAGGTTGAAAGGGCATCGATAACAATAGGGTGGTGGGAAATGAGGGAAATCGATTAAGAGAGGCAGGTAGGGTCTCCTCATCCCAATCCGTCCTGTCAGGGAGAGGGCCCCAAGCGTATTCCCGTGGTAACTATGCCACCGGGCAATCACACGCCATCTCTGCGATTGCCCCGACTCCAGATAGTATTGCCTTGCGAATTTGATGGCTGCTTCAATGGCCTCCGAGCCTCCTGAAAGGAAATAGATCTTTCCTAATTCTGGAGGCAGAATCTCTCCCAGGGCCTCCCCGTACTCTTCGATCGACTTCGTCGTGAATTGCGTGCCATGGACATAGCCCACCTGGCCCATCTGATCAGCCATTCTCTGAAGGACCTCTTTCTGACCATGGCCGATGTTGACGACCAGTGCGCCACCAGATCCATCGATGTAACGCTTTCCATGCTCATCGTAAAGATAGATCCCTTCTCCCCGGGTCACCAATGGATAGGGACGTACCAACTTTCTATAAAACACATGCCCCTTCGGATAACCGTATTCCATCGTTGTCATTTCCTCCCCAGTGAATTAAATAAGCACTCTCTAACCCGTAAATCCAGAGATAGTTGAAGAATGACCAAAAAATCCGAAATTCCAATTTCGAAATCCTAAACAAATTCGAATATCGGAATTCTAAACTTATTGCATTTCGGTCATTTGAATTTTAGAAATTTGTGCTTGTTTAGTATTTCGTGCTTAGAATTTAGAATTTCGCCTTTCCACTACGGATAGATCCCTCTGAGTCTGGTGGCCTCTGCCACCCTTCCAATCCCAAGCACGAGGGCCGCCGTCCTCATGGGAATCCTCTTTGAAAGTGAGATCTCAAAAACCTCTTTGAAACTTCGCTGCATGATCCGGGTCAATCGGTCCAGTACCTCCTCTTCGCTCCAGATCAATTCCTGCAGGTTCTGAACCCATTCAAAATAGGAGACCGTCACGCCCCCTGCATTCGCAAGGATATCGGGGACAATAAAAACTCCCCTCTCATTCAAAATCTCATCCGCCTCTGGCGTTGTAGGCCCGTTCGCCCCCTCGACGATAATCTTGGCTCTGATCCGGGAAGCATTCTTTTCAGTGATCTGATTCTCTATGGCAGCCGGAACCAAGATATCACAATCCAACTCCAATAACTCCTGGTTCGTAATCTCCGTCTCCTCTTTGGTCTCACAAGCAAAACATTTATATTGTACCTTGCGGTCCAAGGCTCTCCTTACATCCAGTCCTCTCTCGCTGTAGATCGCATTTGTTGAACAGCTGAGCGCAATCACCTTTGCTCCCGACCGCCGAAATTGCTCTGCAGCAATACCCCCCACATTGCCACAACCTTGGATCGCAATCTTAGCCCCTTCAATTGGCCTTTTTAAATATCTTAATGCCTCCAAAGCCGTAATCACAACCCCCCTGCCAGTCGCCTCAAACCTTCCCAAAGATCCGCCCAACTCAACGGGTTTCCCGGTCACCACACCCGGGACTGAATAACCTTTTAATATGCTATAGGTGTCCATGATCCAGGCCATCACCTGTGGATTGGTATAGACATCTGGAGCAGGGATGTCCTGTTCCGGACCCAACATGTTGGAGATCTCCCATGTGAATCTTCGCGTCAAATGTTCGATTTCGTGAGGGGACATCTCCTTGGGGTTACATTGGACTCCACCCTTTGCTCCTCCAAATGGAATATTGACCACGGCCGACTTCCAGGTCATCCACATGGCTAAGGCTCTCATTTCATCGAGATCCACATCCGGATGGTATCGGATTCCCCCCTTGGCAGGGCCCCTTGCAACGTCGTGTTGAATGCGATATCCCGTGAAGACTTTAACTGTTCCATCATCCATCTTCACAGGAAAGTGGACGATCATTTCCCTCTTTGTGTGCTTCAACTTTTCCAACAACCCTGGGTCTATGTCTAAATGTCTTGAAGCGATATCGATCTGTTTCTTCGCCACTTCAAATGGGTTGATCTTCTCACCCGCTGGTCTCATCACGATCCCCCTTATATCCTAAAGTAGAAGAAATTTGGTTAGCTGTTTCTACCACCTTTTCCGCAAAAATCTTCTCCAACCTCTTTTGGGAGATTCGAATGGAGGGGACAGCAATATTCACCGCTGCAATTACCTCTCCTTTAAAGTTTCTCACCGGGGCAGCAACCGATCTTAATCCAAGGGATAATTCCTCGTTATTTGTCGCAAAACCCCGGGCCTTCACTTTTTTTAATTCTTTTCGAAGATCTCCCTTACAAGTTATGGTGTAAGGAGTGACGGGCCTTAAATCCATCTTTTTTAAAATTTCTTGCAATCGATCCTCAGGCAAAAAGGCCAGCATCGCTTTCCCCATCGAAGTACAATAAGCAGGAAGCCGAGACCCGATCTGAAGATTGATGTTAAGAATCTGCTCTGTTTTTATTCGCTCCACATAGACAATGTCCGTTCCATCCAATATGGCCAAATTGACTGTCTCGCCAATTTCCTTTGATGTTTTTTCAAGAAATGGGAAAGCCACCTTCTTAAGGTCTAAATCCCTTATGACAGATAAACCAACAGAAAGGGTCTTAGGACCCAACCGAAATCTTTTTGTCTCCCTATCACGATCCACATATCCTAAGCTTTGTAAAGTAAAGGTGAGGCGTTGGATTGTGCTTTTAGTTAAGCGGAGTCTATGGGAAAGCTCAGTAAGGTTAAGAGGTGATCGAGCCTCCGAGAGTGCCGAAAGAATGGAAAGGCCTCGTGAAAGGGATTCAATAAAGTTCCTTGAGCTTTCCATAGCATTACCACCATGCGGTATTAATTACCGAGTTTGAATTTTTTACCTCTTCTCCCCCCTGATTGTCAAGTCAAAAATCTTATAAAAATTTTGTTTGACAAATATGCGTAACTGCATTACAGATGAAGCAAGTATTGTTTACACCTTACTATTATTTCAATTAAGTGATAAAGAGTCAGGAACGAATAAACCCCGTTAGAAAAGGCACGGCTTTGGCCCCGTCCTCAATAAGGAGCTGATGCTTTCTACTTCTACCATCCCCAGCACAAATGCTGGGGCTTTCTAACGGGGTAAATATTTATTTTCGAATCAGGTCAAGGGGGCAAATTTTACCAAATGGTGTGCGACTTCGTAGATACTTAGGAAATTTAAATGAAAAAAGTTAGCTTAATTAAAGGAAGCCTATATGGATACCAATAGCTCTCAAACAATTTCTGAAAATGCCCGGGAGATCCCAGTCTTGCTTAAAACGGATGTAGCTGTTGCTGGTGCTGGACCCGCTGGTATAGTGGCAGCAATTGCAGCTGCAAGGCAAGGTGCTAAGGTGGTTCTTATTGAGCGCCTCGGCTCATTAGGTGGCAATTTAACTATAGGACTGAATACAAAACCTTCAGGAATTTTGCCAGGGGGTATTCCAAAGGAAATATGGGACAGGGCACGATCAATAAATGCTGCTGGTTCTGACTTCACAGGGCGGATTCCCAGTGGAGAGGTATCCCTAACTTCGCCCTGTGATCCAGAGTTAATGAAGATTATTTTGATGAAAATGTGCATTGAATCAGGTGTTAAGATTTTATTTGAGTGCCAGGTCGCTGCGTCAATAAAAAAAGATAACATAATCAAGGGCCTCATTATCGAAAGCAAAGGTGGGCGTCAGGCAATTTACTCCAAAATTGTGGTGGATGCGACAGGGGACGGTGATATAGCGGCTCGCGCAGGGGCTCATTTTCACATCGGTTCCCAAGAAGGTACGATGCAACCAGTGACCCTATATTTTAAGATGAATAACGTTGATCTAAAAAAGCTCTTCCAATGGGCGCGGGAGCATCCAGAAGATGTAACGGAACGATATATTTCAGATACCGAAGTGTCATATGGGCTTTGGATTTCAGGGTTTGGTAATCTTTTGAGGGATTTCCAAAAAAGTACTGGGCTTAAACTCCAACGCGAAAATATTACCTTGAAAACCGGTTATGGGAATCTGGAGATTTTTGTAAATGCAACTCGGGTGAGAGAGGTTTCGGGCCTCTCTGCTTTGGATATCAGCAATTCTATTATAGAATGCTATCGGCAAATTGAGGCCTATACCCAATTCCTTCGCAAATGTATTCCTGGATTTGAGAGCTCCTATATCAATGCAATTTCTCCTATATTAGGAGTAAGAGAGACACGGCATATTATCGGAGACTATTACTTGACGGGCGAAGATGTCTTGAAAGGAGTCCATTTTGAGGATTCGATAGCCATCGATACTTCCCCATTAGACATACACGATGTTGGGGGATCATTAAATCGTTTTGAAGCAGCAAAGCCCTATGAGATTCCTTATAGGTGTCTTGTCCCTCAAAACATCGAACAACTGCTTATAGCAGGGCGATGTATTTCAGTGGACCATATAGCTCATGGTCGCACCAGACATATTCCTGCCTGCATGTCAACAGGACAAGCAGCCGGCATTGCTGCCGCTATCACCATAGAAGATTCAGTAATAGTTCGAAACATTGATGTGGAAAAACTTCAGAAACGACTTCACATGATCGGGATGCCAACGCACTTATCATACTCGATTTGATTTAGGGATAGGAATTTGGGTGCCAGATCTGCCGCGTTGTCCAATGCTCAATCAATATTTAATTAAAAGTCTCCCATGATCTATAATTTGGTTTTCATCCACCCATAAACTAGGAAAACCCATAACACCATCAATATGAATGGCACTTGGAGTATGCCCACCAAGAGTCACATTGTCGCCCAATGCTATATGAATTGAACCGAGCCTTTTTTTATCTTCCGAAACATTTTCAGATATCCTTGCACATGGATTGGTTCCCACAGCAAATTCACCAATATTGAATGAGTTTTTATCTTTATACTTTTCTAAAATGCTAATTAACATTTTAGCTTCCGTACCACCTTCAATGTGAGTGACAAATCCTTTTTCAACAGTCATTACGACTGGTTCTTTAACCCGACCTATTTGATGGATAGATGAATCAATGAATAGCTTTCCATTTGCAGTTCCTTCTACAGGTGCCATAGGGGATTCTCCGTCAGGAAAACAGGCTATCGTTCCTGGTTTAAATATACCTGATAGCTCTAACGCTTTTCTCCCCTCGATACTAAAAATAAGGTTTGTCCCAAAATCACTAGTGATACGAACCTCCGAACCCTCAGTGAGAATTTTTGCCACCGCCGAGGTAATTCTGGCCACCTCGTTGTAATCCGCAGCGGCTGCCCCTCTTGTTAATGTTTCAATCGTGATATCAGGCATCCCTACATATTTCTTACCCAGCTTGAGAGCATTACGAACACATTCGGTATGGGCCATACCAGTAGATGTAGCATTCAAAATTAACTGACACCCCAAAACAGCTTGGGTCATAACATTGCTTGGTTCTAGACCGTGAACCGACCTTTCAACCATGATGATAATCGTTGGCTCAAGGCCCATTTCATATGCAGCTGCTGCTAAGGCTCTTGCAATTTCTACATCTCTTCCAGTATCAGTCAAGATCGCAACTTCATTGACACCTTCTTTATTAAGCTCTATGGGAATCCTTGCATATTTGATTAACTCAATCATCTTCATACGTTCATCCATAACCTCTTTTATATTTGACAAATCTCTATTAAGACCCCTTCGGTATCGTTTGGATCGAAAAACGCGACCCTTCCATGTGCACCGTCACGGGGGTATCCTTCAGCGACATTCAATCCTCTTTGCTTAAAGTACTTCATTGCGGCCGCCAGATCATCCACCTCGAAACAAATATGATTAATTGCTCCTGCTTGCTTTCTAACTACATTAGTTTTACTGTGATTAGGTTTAGTATAATGGAGCAGTTCTATTAATGTTTCACCCACAGATGCAAAAGCGATCTCCACCCCGATGTCCTCTTTTATTATAAATTCTGTAAAATTAAAGCCGATCCCCTTGCTGAAGTTCTCAACAGCGCGTTTTAAATCATCTACAACGATCCCGATATGCCTTACTTTTTTTAGCATCGATTTGCCTCCAAATTCTCTTTATTGAAAAAAGATTTTTAGGTTGCCATCCTCTTTATAATCGATAGATTTGATTTACTTCTGACCAGCAATAATTTCTTCTTCGTTATTTAAGGGCTAATTTATGTTATCAAACATAGAAATTTCGTTTAATATCCAGTTCCCTTTAATAGCTCTGGAGCTACTTCTTCAAGGCATGGTTTCAAAAAAAATAGACATTTCCTCACTGCATCGAAAAAGCTATTTATTTCCCCTTCTGTAATGCAAGTAGAAATGTTTCCACATCCCCTTTTTCCAATAAATATACCTTCGTTGATTAAACCTAAGTGGAGCAATGGTCTCAATTGGTTGTTTGATCTTGCTGCACTTCGGTAGTCAAACACTTCTTCATTGCTGAAATGGATTTGAAAGAGGGATCCCATTCCAGTCACCTGAACAGAAATATTAAACTCTGCGAAAAGCTCCATCACTCCTTTTCTAAGTCGATCCCCAAAGAAGTTTATACGCTTGATAACAGTGGGAGTGAGCATCCGCATCGCTGCCACACCAGCTGCCATAGTGATTGCATTGCCATTGAAGGTTCCAGTATGAGTGATGGAATCGCCGAATTCAGGAGAGAAGAGTTCCATTATATCCCGCTTACCTCCAAAGGCTCCGACCGGAAAACCTCCTCCGATGATCTTGCCAAAACATGTCAAATCAGGTTTGATTTTAAAAATTTTCTGAGCCCCTCCTTCTGAGAGACGAAAGGTAATGACCTCATCGAAAATTAGCAAGATATTATAT
>CAZFJD010000051.1:0-5998 GCA_964518775.1 uncultured Syntrophaceae bacterium | reverse complement strand
ATATTATATTTAGCAGTGACCTCTCGTATGCACTCAAGGTACTCCGGTAGAGCAGGGATAACACCTGCAGCATGCATGACGGGTTCGACGATTACTGCTGCCAATCGGCTCCGGTTTTTTTGAATAATGTCTGCACTTAATTCAGAATTGTTAAAAGGCAGAACGACCACCTCTTTGGCAAGACCCTTCGAAATACTCTCATCTTCTCTTAGGCTTTTAGGATGATGTATTGATCCAACATGACTCAGCTTTGGCACAACACTTATTTCAACGGAATCATGGCTTCCATGGTATCCACCCTCTGCTTTTGCAATCCATTGTCGCCTCGTGAAGGCCCTTGCAGCTCGAATAGCCCCAAGTGTTGCTTCTGTTCCTGAGTTGCAAAAACGAATTCTCTCGACAGAAGGAACCCTTTTGCAAATAATTTCCGCCAACTCCAAAAGAGATTCAGAAGGGGCACCGTAGACTGTTCCTCGGCGAAGTTGGTCTGAAGCGGCCTGGATGATTTCGGGATTGGCATGTCCGTGGATCAGACTACTAAAGTTGTTGATGAAGTCGACAAAAATATTTCCATCCACATCGATAAGACGAGGCCCCTGGGCACTCTCTATGAAAGCAGGGAAAGGTTTAAAAAAGGTTACAGCTCTAGTATCCCCACCTGGTAGGAATTGTTTTATTCTCTTAAATAATTTCTTTGATTTCGGCCTTTTGCTCGTGTAAATTGACTGAAGTTCATTCAAATAGTCATTTAAAATTTTTTCTTTTCCACCATTCATATCCTTGTCCATTGTGACCTACACCTCATGACCTACGCTTCGTAAGCTGATCAGATTAACCACTCTCCGTCCTTTAACACCACTTTTCCGTCTGCCTCGAGAGTGGGTTTCAACATCACAGCATCAAAGTGCATTGAAGCCGTAGCCTCCCCGCTTAGAACAATGCTCGTTCCTATTCCAATATGAGCAGTACCATAGACGCCTTCATCGTCTAAGGTAAGACCTGATAATGCACATTTAGGGTTGAGGCCAAAGGCAAGCTGGGCGATATTATAAACGAGAGGATGGTTTTGAGCAGCCATCATGTTGCTAATGGTTCTTGCCTGATCCCCTCCCTCAATCTTAGCTACCTTTCATTTTCAATGGGAAAACCCACAAAGGCTTTCAATCAATCTTCTTTCTCCATCCCAACTGCCAAGACTCTTCTTTTGAAAATCAAAGGCACAAATAAGAGCACGATCGCCGTTAATATAAATCCACAGGAGATAGGCCTTGAGAAAAAGATGGTTAGACTCCCATCTGACATTATTAAGGATTGACGCAGAGAGTTCTCAAACATTCCACCCAAGACAAGGGCCAATACCAACGGTGCACCTTCATAGTCTGTCTTCTTCATCAAATATCCTATCACACTAAAAACAATCATTATGAGGATATCAACTATTGAATTGTTAATACTATATACGCCAACAAGGCAAAATAGGATGATTAAAGGGAAAAGAATATTATATGGAACTCGAAGAAGTTGGACCCATATACCAATGAGGGGGAGATTCAAGACGAGGAGCATTAAGTTTCCAATGTACATACTTGCAATCAAGCCCCAGAAAAGGTTAGGCTGTTCACTTATCAACATCGGTCCAGGAGTGATACCATGTATCATTAACGCTCCAAGGAGAATAGCCATTACAACATTTGCCGGAATTCCTAAAGTAACTAATGGTATGAATGCACCTCCGGTGGCAGAGTTATTGGCTGATTCCGGGGAGGCAACTCCTTCTATTACTCCGGTCCCAAATTTATCGGGATACTTTGAAATACGCTTTTCAACCGCGTAGGAAACGAAAGAGCTAAGTATAGCCCCCCCTCCGGGAAGAATGCCTAAAAAAAATCCAACTACAGTTCCCCTTAAAGAAGCGGGTATAAACTTCCGCCAATCTTTTCTTGTGGGAAACAAGTTCGATATCTTAGCAACAAGAATTTCCTTCTTTGCATACATTTCCTCCAAGTTCAAAAGGACCTCAGAAATTCCAAATAGCCCCATTACCACTGGAACAAGGCCCACTCCGTCCATTAATTCAATAATGGAGAATGTAAATCGAGTATCTCCACTCACTGCATCCAAACCGATAGTGGAGAGAAATAGCCCAAAAGCAGCCATTATCAAAGCTTTCGGCATTGACGTTTTCGCCAAAAAGGTTAAAATCACGAAACCTAAAATCATCAGAGAGGTATACTCAGGTGAACCAAACTTAAGGGCGACTTTCGCAAGGGGCGGCGCAAGAAACATCAAACCTAATACACTTAAGGTTCCTGCAATAAAAGACCCGATTGCAGAGACTGCAAGTGCTGGACCTGCTCTTCCCTGCTTTGCCATTTGGTAGCCATCGAAACAAGTCACAACGGACGCGGCTTCACCAGGTATGTTTACTAAAACGGAAGTTGTCGAGCCACCATACATAGCTCCATAATAAATTCCTGCGAGTAATATGATCGCCCCTACAGGACTGAGGTAGAAGCTAGCCGGAAGAAGAAGAGAAATGGCGGCTGCTGGTCCTAATCCAGGTAAAACTCCGACAAGGGTACCAACGAGACAACCAACGAAAGCTAAAAAAAAATTCATTGGTTGAAATGCGACCTGAAATCCAAGGGAGATACTGTGCAAAAAATCCATTATTTAGCCTTATTAGAATCCTAGCCATCCCTTCGGAAGTTGGATTTTCAAGAGATACCCGAAAAGCAAATAACAACACCCAGTTGCAATTAATGATTCAAGAAATCCAATCAACCAAGAGGTCCTTGCCACCTGAGTAATAATCAATAGCATGAGGATGAAAGTTGCCAAAATAAAACCCAACCTTTCCAAAAAAATAGCATAGCCCAATAGTATCCCAATGGTAATCAAAATCTGAAATAATGGTTTTTTCTTCCAAAAACTTTCTGCGCTACTTTTTTTTCTGATTCCTTTTGACTTAAAGAATACAATTAGACCCAGACCAGCAATACACATACCGCATAGCAGGGGCAAGAAACCGGTACCAGGTTGTTTTATCGTCCCGATCCTTAATGTCAAAGATGTGTATATAACAATTCCGGTCCCCACCAGAAACCATACCAGGCTGGTCAAGGAATCGTATCGATTCATCCACAAAATCCTTATTTCAAATGGTTACTAATTTGCTATCTTTTTTATCATATCACCAATGCTATTAAATCCATCCTCTACAGATTTAGTAAACTCCTTTCCATTCTGGTAAAAGAGTTCATGAGAAACTGTTTTGGCGGCTTCTTTAAACTTGGGAGTGTCTGCAGCACGTCGTATGGAATCCTCGATCTTTTGAAGAACCTCTTCTGGGATACCTTTTGGAGCTCCAATTCCGTTTAAACTAGCCCCTCCCAAATAATAGTTAAATCCAAACTCATTCAAAATAGGAAGTTCTGGAAATTCTTTAATCCGTCTTTCAGTCAAAAGAACAAGGGGGCGCAATCTACCCGCACGCGCATGAGGGACCCACGCCATTGCAATTCCAGCAACCGGTACGTGCCCTCCCAAAATTGCAGGTCCCAGTGCACCATCCCCTTTATAAGGAACACCTACCCAATTGACTCCCCTATCTTTCGCAACATTTTCCATTAATACATGGTCATAACTATTTGGACCATGATGTCCATATTTGATCTTCCCAGGATTCTTTTTAGCGTCATCGAGAAGTTCCTGAAAAGTTTTCCAAGGGGCATCTGCTTGAACAACAATGGCATAAGGCTGCATTAGTAATCCCGCGATGTAAGTGATATCCTTTAACGGATGATATTCAAGTTTCTGAATATGAGGAGAAAATAGAATAGGAGATGGGGATATAGTCATAAGTGTATACCCATCCGGCTTTCTTTTACAGGTTAAAGTTGTACCTAACGTGCCGGCTGCACCAGGTTTGTTAATTGCCACTACAGGTTTCCCCAAAATCTCTGACATCCCAGGTGCTAATGTCCGCGCCATTAAATCCATTCCTCCACCCGCTTCCCAAGGGACAATGATCTCAATCTCTCGTGTGGGAAAAGGCTCAGCGGCAAATAAAGAAGGACCTGAAATTAAAACAAAAACCATCGCCCAAAATGCTATCTTTTTTAACATAATAACCACCTCCTGATTGGAATGTCACATTAAATGTGACTTGCCGTTATGATTATAAATTACTAAATGATAGCCACAGGTCGACAGGGAGCACCGTCTAAGTCCTGAAGCTTTATAGGTAAAACAAAGATCTGGAACCGAGGGACTTTGATTTGAGATAAATTGTATGCATATTCTAAATTCAACACTCCATTGCGAAGCAAGATCAAATGCACAGTAAAGCCCTCAGAAGGTGCGTAACCTTTCCTGGTAAAATCTCTAACAATATAGTCTTCAACGAAATCATATCCAGCAATTCGGGCCTTCAGTTTTACCAACCACTCCGCCGCATCGTCCGTAAGATAAGGTGATTCGATGAACTCTTCTTTACCCCACATCTTCTCTAACCAACCCGTGCGAATAAAAACAATATCCCCATCTTTGCAGTGTTTTCCTCCAGCCTCAAGATCCTTTCCGGTTATGGGTTCACTCTTCCCTTTAGGCACATTGATGAGAGACGCCTCCCCAATAAAGTAGTCCACAGGATAGTCAGTGATTGATTTTGTGTTTGGCCCCGCCATATGAAGCGGAGCATCCAGATGGGTATATGCATGAGCTGATATACTATACGAACTGCTCTGCCTTCCATCTTTCTCATAATTCCGATCCTTTCTGAAATCAATTTTGAATCTGAACTTTCCATCAAAAGGTAGAGATAAATCGATATACTGTGGCATTTTTGAGTCCTCCCTTCTTAAAGGTTAAAATGATAGTTTTCTAACAATACCTTGCCATCTAGTTCGATTTTTGGGCTATACATGATAAAGTCAAAATGTGTAGCTGCCTTAATCTTTCCTCCCCATGTTATGTTCGATCCGACTCCAATATGCGCTGTTCCGAACACACCCTCGTCTTGGGTCTGAACTCCTGTCATCTTGGCTTTGGGGTTCAACCCGATTCCCAATTCGGCCACATTATAAACCATTGGATCACTCATAGCGGCCAATAAATCATTCAACTTCCTGGCTTCTGCTCCACCCGTGATTTCGGTTACCATTCCATCTTTCACGCGAGCAACCACTGGCTCATTGATTAGCCCCGGCTTTAACAATGTTATACTCGCATTGCAGACAATTGTTCCTTGCGCCGTTCCTACGTTGGGTGAAGTGGAAGCCTCCAGAATCAGAACGCCAAACTGGCCTGGGTTGTGACATAGATTATTCAACCCCACTACTCCTTCACCGCGACCTTTAAGATCGAGATAAAGGTCTGTCCCCGCTGCGGTACTAATTCTTGCTTCGTTGGCTTTTCGAAGCTTCTCAACCACCTTTTGAATCAAATCTTTTGTCTCAAGGAAATCAGCTTCAATTGCCCCACGAAACATATCATCTTCAGTAAATTCTGTGATGGAAATTCCCCTGGCTCCATTTTTTGCAGCTTGGACCCTACTAGGACTATGAAAAATCGATCGGCTGCACGCCATAAAAATAACGTCTGCACTCTGCATCGCTTGAACGATAGGAAGTGGGGGATCATTCCCTTCAATTGGTCGAGGACTCATCAGCGAAATCATAACTTCCGCCCCTCTCTCACGAGCAGCCATAGCGATGGTTTCAGCAATACTGAATGGCATCCCCGTATCAGTAATGATAAGAACCAATTCACCCTCCTTAACTTTGGTACAATCGTCCACAAGCTTTCTTGCCCCCTTAATCATTTCGATCTGCTTTACACTCATTTCAGCCTCCTCTCCGACTTAAAAAATATTGCCGCTGTGCGGTATTTGATACCAATTTTTGTTCCTATTTTCTTACCTCCTCTGCCTTCTCGTTGTCAAGCAATATTTTAAACGTGAATGCGAAATTCTTGTCGAATTGGTCGCCAAGATTGT
>CAZFJD010000050.1:9729-13932 GCA_964518775.1 uncultured Syntrophaceae bacterium | reverse complement strand
TCCTTTCTAACAGGGTTCGTTTAGGTATCTATAAAGGGAAGTGAGCCCTTTCGGAGAAGGAAGGAGAGGGCAAGGAGATGGCTTTTTCATCCTCTATGATCGCATAGGTATTCCACTGATGACATTGAGGACAGTAGACGATCCATTCCTTCGATTCTTTTTCACAGACCGTGCAGGAGAATGGGAGATAAGACGTGCCGCTCAATTCAAACGTCTTCTTAAACTCTTGGGCTGCCCGAGTGAAATCCTTTTTATGAAGGTAGATCTCTGCCAAGAGCCTGTGCAGGGCTGGAAAGTCTTTTCGCTTTAAACTGATCTCAAGAATTTCGTCAAGGGCTTCATCCAGCATCTCCAATCGCAAACAGAGTTTGGCATAAAAGAAGGCGATCACCCAATGGTCAGGATTGCGCCTGAGAGCCCTCTGGTAGATCCGCAGCAAGGTGCTCGGATCCTCCCGGCTGAGATAGAGCTCCTCGAGGCGAAGGATGAAGACGATCGACTTAAATCGGGTGAAACTCTTTCCCCAAACCTTTCCGGAAGAGGCCCACCTTCCCATTCGGAGATAGATGTCGCCCAATAGCAAGAACCCTGGCTCAAAGGTCTTCCTTTCTCGGATGATCTCCTTGGCCTCTTTCAAGGCACTCTCCAGATTTTCTTCGCCTCCTCGGTTTAAGAGTTCTCTCGCATGTTCATACTTTAACCCCAGATAGCATAAGGTCTCGGCCTCCTCAGCCTGCTTTCCCTTGATCAGTTTGAGAATCGACTTCTGGACACGGATCGCCTCTTCCCACCTTCGACTGTCGAGATAGATCTCCCTCAAACTTCTCAGGGCTTTGAGATTGGTCTCATCCAGACCGGTGGCCACGTTTAAGGCTCGGATCGCATCGTCGAAGCGCCTCATCCGTTGGTAGAGGGTTGCTTCACTGAGGAGGATTTCGACATTCCTGATATCGATCGGTCGTGCCCTTTCCAGCCAATGGAGGGCCTCTTCCTCATTGCCCTCTTTGAGGGCAATCTCAGAAAGCCTGAAATAGAGGTCGATCTGTGACGGATCTCTCTTCAAAACCTCGACGAAATGGTTTTTGGCCTTGGCGAGATTCCCTCGAAGAAGGTAATCCATTCCCTTGTTCAATTCCTCCTTAAGGGACTGTTCTTTCTTGATTTGGCGAGATTTCTGATAGCCCTCAATCGCCCGTTTCGCATCTCGGGCTAAAGTGCTGATGAAGACTAACATCGCACCCAACACAAAGGAGGAGATCATCAGGGTGGAGAGGTCCGTCGGAATGGTCTCTCCAAAAAAGTGAAATTCCACGTCCAGAGGATTGAGCAAGGAAAGCCAGCAAAAGAGAGAAATCACAATGAGAATGATGATCAACAACAGCCGAACCAACATCCGATTACTTTCCTTTTTCCAACTTCATCAAGCAAGGGACACAATACTTTGCCACAGGCCGCACCTCGAGTCTTTTTAGGCTGATGACTCCTCCACATTCCTCACAGATGCCATACGTTCCACTCTCAATACGATCGAGTGCGTCATCCACCTCTTGGAGCCTTATCCGTTCAGTCTCGTTTAGGCTGAGCAGGATCTGTTTATTATAGATATTGGCCGCCTCGTCTCCGATGTCCTGGATCCCATCTTGCCCCATCTCCTTTGACGATTCATAAATCTGTTTGACTTCTCCGACGATCTGTTCCCTCTCTTTGAGAAGGATCTTTTTGAATCGCGCAAGCGTCTTTTTATCGACTCCCTTTTTTAATGCCACTTGTCCTTTCACCCGTGTTCACCCCTTTTGGAACTCGATTCGCGGGGCATCGATCCAGAGCCCTTCAAGATCGTAAAATTTCCTTATCGGTTCTAAGAAAATATGGACCACCACGTCTTCATAATCCATCAAAATCCATTTTCCGGCGAGCGTTCCCTCTTGGCCAAGAGGGTGAATCCCCTTGTTTTGGAGGGCTTCCTCAATCGCTTTGGCAATGGCCTGAACCTGCCGGTCCGACTTGCCACTGAGGAGAACAAAGTAATCGGTGAACGAGGCAATCTCTTTCAATTCCAGAAGGACCGGATCCAGAGCCTTCTTTTCAGTCGCTGCTTTCAGACAGAGAAGAGATTTTATCTTTGAATCGGTGCCCATATCCTCCTAAATGGGTAATTTTGAGCTAAGCATTATACCAGAAAAAATGATGATGACAACAAAAAAATACCACACCGCTAATAAAATGCCATTTTCGGCCATAAATTTCAAACGCCCCTGAACTACGTTGAGTTCAGGGTTTGCCCTGAACCTTGAATAGCTTGGGGCGGTAAAGCCCATTTTTCTGGATGTAGGCCTCCACCTCCGCAGGGACCAGATACTTCACGGAATCCCCTCTTTCGATCAATTCCCGAATCTTTGTAGAAGAGATATCCAGTACTGTGATCTCTTTGAAATGGAGGGTATGACCCGAGGTATGGATCCAAGCCTTCAGCACTTCATCGTAGCGGAAAACGGGCACCAAGGCTTCTGGAAGCAGAGAGGCGGAAGAGGTCTTCTGGAAGCCGGGCCGGGTCATCACAATGAAGTTGCAAAGCGAGAACAGGTTTTGAAATTCTTTCCAAGTTTCGATTTCTACGAACGCATCCTTTCCCAAGATGAAGAAGAAGTCGTCGGGGTGTTTTTCTCGAAAATACCGGATCGTATCGATCGAATAAGATTTCTCAGGCCTTGAGAGCTCGATGTCAGTGATGGAGAAGAACGGATTGCTCGCCGTAGCGAGCCTCACCATCTCAAACCGATGCCTTGCCTCGATCACCTCCTCTGTAGCCTTATGGGGTGGGATGGCTGCGGGAATGAAGATCACCTCCTGAAGTCCAAACGTCTCTCGGATCTCTTGTACGCCCCGAAGATGACCTAGATGGATGGGATTGAACGTTCCCCCAAATAATCCAATCCTTCGCTCAGCCTCTTGTCTTTTCATATCTCCTGTTCTAATTTCAAATTTAAGGCTCTAGATTTCAGATGTTTCAATCTGCAATCCGCAATGTCTTGCCTTTCGGAGAGTCTTTTTTTCAGATGTCTTTATTGCGGATTCTCCGCACTCAAAATATATTCCAATGTTCGAGACACAGCCTCCATTAAGTCGCCGATCCCCTCTCCTGTTTTGCCAGAGATGAGATGGAGGTGGACTCCCATCTTCTCAAATTGAATCTCAAGGTCTGCCGTCCTTTCCCGGACCGATGGGAGATCGATCTTGTTGAGAGCGATCAGTTGAATCTTTTCTTGAAGGGAAGGGTGGTAGGCCCTCAGTTCATGGTTAAGGGCCTGGAAGTCCTGCACTGGGTTTCCGGAGGAACCTTCAGCGATATCCAAGAGGTGAATGAGGAGGCGCGTCCGCTCTACATGTCGGAGGAAGGCCAAGCCAAGTCCTGCGCCTCGAGAGGCCCCTTCGATCAATCCGGGAATATCGGCCACCACAAAGGGTCGGTGATCCTCTCTGACCACCACTCCCAAGTTGGGAACAAGGGTAGTGAAGGGATAATCCGCGATCTTAGGTATCGCAGAGGATATTTTGGAGAGGAGGGTTGACTTTCCGACATTGGGATAGCCGACGAGGCCAACGTCGGCGAGGAGTTTCAGTTCGAGCCGAAGCCAGCATTCCTGGCCTTTCTCTCCCTTTTCAGCATGACGAGGGGTACGACTTGTGGGAGTGGCAAATCGTGCATTCCCTCTGCCGCCTCGCCCCCCGGTTGCCGCAACGAACTGTTGACCGTCAAAGAGAAGGTCTTGCAGCACCTCATGGGTCTGATCATCTCGAACAAGAGTGCCGACCGGAACCCGAATGACCAGATCCTTTCCGTTTCTTCCTGTCTGATCTTTGCCTTGCCCGTGATTCCCTTTTTGGGCGCGAAACTGTTGGGGGTAAGTTAAATCGAGAAGCGTAGAGAGTTGAGCATCTGCTTGCAGGATCACATTCCCACCTTTCCCTCCATCACCGCCATCTGGGCCTCCCCTGGGAATAAGGCGTTCTCTTCTGAAACTGACACACCCATTTCCGCCGTCCCCTGCCTTCACATGGATTCTTGTATCATCGACAAACTTCATTGCTACGGAACACAGGTTGAATGGTCATCCACCAACAGGTAACGACGAATCTCGTAGCTCATAAAATAAGAAGCCCCAAAACCTCCGTTGGGTTCGGGGCCTTGCCCCGCACCATGTC
>CAZFJD010000050.1:0-9719 GCA_964518775.1 uncultured Syntrophaceae bacterium | reverse complement strand
GTCGATTCTCGAGAAGAGGGTATAGTCCTTTCCCATCCCGACATTCTCTCCGGGATGGACCTTGGTCCCCTTTTGCCGGACCAGTATGTTTCCTGCCTGGACCCACTGGCCACTGAACCGCTTGACCCCCAAGCGTTGTCCTGCACTATCTCTGCCGTTCCGAGAACTTCCTCCTGCTTTCTTATGTGCCATAACTTCCTCCTGGTAATTCGCAAATCCAAATGTCAAATTAATGTCAAATTTCAAAATCGAAAAATTCCAAAATTTGAACTTTGGATTTCATTTGTCCTTTGCCTGCCTGCGGTGGGCAGGAACTTTGATATTTGACATTCTCGCCCTTAGGCCAACGAGACCTCATTCACCTTCAGATAAGTATAATTCTGACGATGTCCTTTGAATCGCCGGTAATTCTTCCTCCTCTTCATTTTATACGTGAGAACCTTTCTTCCTTTGGTCTGCTGGACGATCTCGGCCGTGACCACTGCATTGGTCAAATGGGGGGTACCGAACTCCACCTGATCTTCGTGAAAAACCACCAAGACGTCTTTAAATGTCACTTGATCTCCAACTTTCCCTCCAAGCTTCTCCACTCGGATGATGTCTCCTTTAGAGATCCGATACTCCTTTCCTCCAGACTTCACCACCGCATGCATCAAACGCCTCCGAACCGAAAAAATTAATAAATCTTAATTGATTTTAGATTCGTTGTCAATTGTAACCTCTATCCAGACAAAGATCCATTATCCTCTGTTGATTTCAGCAACCCTTAAAAAGGCGAAACGGATTCGTGGTTATGAATATCCCTAAAGAGCGACTCTCTTTAAACTTCAAACAGTGGCTGGGCATTGCCCTGAGCGATAAGCAAAACGAGTACCGCCAAGATCAAGGCAAGCGGAAAAGGAATAATGGCGCCGGATCGAAATCTCAGTTTAGAACCTGGGAGGTAATCCTTTCGACCTCAAAGATATCGAGAGGTTTTTTAAGGTAATCGATCACTCCTAAGGATCTCGCCTCCTCTTCGGTCTTCTCCTGGTCAATAGCTGTGATGATCACCACCTCTACACTTTTCTGCCCCTTCTGAAGTGTCTTCAGAATATCGATTCCGTCAAGGCCAGCCATTTTGATATCCAAGAACATGAGTTGCGGTGGGTGGCTCTCAAGAATTCGGAGAGCCTCATAACCATTGTCTGCCTTAACGAGATCATACCGGTCACCAAGGAGGACCTCGAAGGAGTCCAGGATGCCCTGATCGTCATCGACCACCAAAATACGTTTAGCAAGATTTTCCATGATTCTCCTCCAGGATAAAATTTTTCTGCCCTTTGTGTAGTAAAGGGAGAGAGTACAATCTATAGAGCAAATACGATGCCAATTTCCACTATTCTTGAGGAAAAATAAAATCTTATAAATTTCAAAAAGTTGCAATTTTAATGAGGCAAGGCGGGTTCCTGAGGAACTTTTTTGACTGCCCATATTTATAGGCAATCTTAGACTTTTACAACAGGGAGCCTTAAGACAAATGTGGCTCCCTTTCCCTTCTCGCTTATGACCTCAATCGTTCCCCGGTGGTCTTCGATAATTTTCTGGGTGATGGCCATTCCAAGTCCAACGCCTTTGTCCTTTGTGGTAAAGAATGGATTGAAGAGACTCTTTGATGTCTCCTCATCCATCCCGATCCCTGTATCGTTGAACGTGATTTTCACCATGAATGAGGAGGGTTCCTGTTCGGATGAGATGGCGAGCGATCCACCGTTGGGCATTGCCTGCATTGCATTGATCGCCAGATTGGAAAAGGCCCGATAGAGTCCCTCTGAATCGCCGGTGATGAGAGGGATCGTCCTGTCCAAACGGTCTTCGAAGAGGATCCTCTTTTTCTCCATCTCTTCTGCGTGGAGATCGATGACCTGAAGGACCAGCCGGTTCACATCCAGACTGACCATGGGTCGCAACCTTCTTCGGGTCAATTCCAAAAGATCCTCCACCAACTGGTTGATCCGGTCGATCTCCCGTGGAACTGTGACATTAAACTTCTCCATAAAAGATCGGCTCTCAAGCTTTTTGGGTAGGAGTTGCACAAAGGTCTTAATGGCAGAGAGGGGATTCTTAATCTCATGGGCCAGGCCTGCGGAGAGGGTTCCCAGAGCGGCCAGTCGGTCTGCTTGCCGGAGCTTCTCCTCAAGAGCCTTGATCTCGGTGATATCCTGAAAAACAACCATCGCCCCCATCTTCTTTCCTTCTCCATCGACCAGCAACGAAGTGCTCGCCATCAACCAGAGGCTCTCTTCGCCTCTCTTCACCTCCAGTTCTGAGTGAAATATTGCCTCTTCATGCGATAACGTCTGGGTCATCATCCGGCTAAGGGAGTGACTGTCACCGAAAGCGTGATTCAACGGCAGACCAACAATTTCCTCCTTTCTCTTCTCCAAGATTTGTTCGGCCATCTCATTGAGGGTGACGATCTTCTCCTCCAGATCAATCGTAATCAGCCCATTGGTCATGGAAGAAAGGATATTATCAGCATAAGCTTTGAGGGAGGTGATCTCTCGAAGGCGATTCTCCAATTCATTTCGATGGAGACGAATCTGCTGGATCATATGGTTGAAATTTTTTCCCAAATCTTCTATCTCATCCCGTGTCCTAAGGTCGATGATCTGATCAAGGTTTCCCTCGGCTGCGGAGATGGTTGTCTCCACCAATCTTGAAATAGGTTTGGTAATGCGTCTGGCGAAAAAGATCGACCCAAGAATGCCAAGGACAATGGCGAACAATCCTAAAAGAAGTAGGTTGAGCCGGGTTCTTAAGATCTCACCACGCATTCTCTCCAAGGAGAGACCAATCCGAATCGTTCCCCACTTCTCCTGGGATTCTTTAATATAGACAGGAATCGAGATATCCAGTATTTGGACCTTCTTTTCTCCATAAATGGTCGACTGGATCAGTGGCTCTCTTGCCTTGACAGCCTTCTGGCTCAATTCATCGGTCAGGATCATCCCTTGTTTCTCATCATGTTGGCTATAGGCGGCTACCCGACTCTCTTTGTCGTGGATGATCACATGGACGATGTCTTCTTCAAGGGCTACCTTCTCTGCGTTCTGCTCGAGAACGACATAGTTATAGGTGAGAAGGGGATTGGTACTCATGGCGGCCAAGTTTCTGGCAATGGCCATTCCTCGCTTTCTTGCCTCCTCCTCAATGGTCTCGGACAGCCGCTTCTCCACAAGGAGGATGACCAAAGGCATAATCAGGAGGATGACAAAGGTAGAATAGAGAATGAGTCTGGTCTGGAGACGAATCCTTTTGGGATCTTTCGTGGAATCCATTTGGATTTTTGAAAAGGGAGGGTTACTGTCCTTTTTTCAACCAGATCTTCTTCATCGGAGTATAAGGTTCGCCGAGGGCATTCACCTCCACACCTCTAACATAAGGTTGATATACCATTTGGAGCAAATGGTTCACCATGGGAACGATCGGCGCATCCTCAAGAATGATCTCTTCAATTTTTCGATAGATCTCTGTTCGTCTCAAATAATCCCTCTCGGTTTTCGCCTTGTCGATGAGGCGATCCACTTCAGGGTTATGATAGGCTGTATAATTGTAGCTCGATTTGGAATGGAAGAGGGTCCCTAAGAAATTATCAGGATCTGGGAAGTCAGCATACCAGGCGTACATAAACATGGGAGCCTTTTTCGACGAGAGGAGTTCTTGAAACTTTGGCCAATGCGTTTCGTATCGGATGTGGAGGGAAATCCCAATCTGAGAAAGATGGGATTTGACCAATTCCAGTTCTTTAACTGCCAATTCCGACTTGGCCGCTGACCAAAATTCAATGGGAGCTACGTTCTTGCCCCCGGAATAGCCTAACTCTTGCAAGAGCTCCTTCGCCTTTTGAGGTTGATATCCTCCACCTGTCTTAGCTGGGGTGTAACCCGGCATCCCCAGAGGAATAATCCGATCGGTAAGATGTGTCATGCCCTTCAAGATATCTCTACCAATCTCCTCTTTAGGAACGGCCAAATTGATAACCCTTCTTACTCCCTCTTTCTTTAATGGCTCAATCTGTGTGTTGAAACCATAAAAGCGAAGAGAAAGGGTGGGTTTCTGGACAAAGACATACTGTTTGCAGCTTCTTACCTCTTCAACCTCTTTAAAGGGGACGGGCGAGTCTTCGAGTTCTCTTTCTTTAAACTTGCCGTAAATCTCCTCCCTTGGGCTGCCGTGGAAGATTTTGAAAATGATCCTATCCAAGCAAGGCCTTCCTTCAAAATAGTCAGGATTGGCTTCAACGACAATCTCTTGGCCTTCCTTCATCGATACAAATCTGAAGGGCCCTGTCCCCACAGGAAATTTCCCATAGTCAACACCTGATTTTTCAGCCTCTTCCCTTGGTACCGCCTTGAATTTGTTCATCGCCAAAATAGAGAGGAATGGAGAATAAGGTTCCGATAGCCTGACTTCAAAGATATATTTTCCCTTAGAACTAAGACCTTCCAGATGGCTCTCTTTTCCTTCCCGAAACTCCTTGAACCCTAAAACCCGATCCAAAAAACGTGCGGCAGGTGATTTCGTTTTGCTATCTATTATCCTTTTAAATGAATAGATGAAGTCATCGGAGGTCACCTCTCGACCATTATGAAATTTGACACCTTCTCTCAGAAAGAAGGTGTAGGTGAGACCGTCATGAGAGATCTTCCAGGATTTGGCAATGGCTGGGATGACATTGAGATCCTGGTCGAATTGAACCAATCCATCAAATACCTGCTGGATGACCGTAACTGCATACTTGTCGATGGAGAGTGCTGGATCGAGGGTTTTCGGGCTAAATTCGAGTGGCTTTCGGTAAACTCCTCCCTGAGAAAGGATCTCTTTGTCACCCTTTATTTCTGCGGAGAGGTTCTGTAAAAAGAAGAGAGAGGATGCCAGAATTAATAAGTGGATGAAGATGTAAGTTCTCTTATTCAAATCCAAATTCTTTCCTTGTTTTCTAAATTTAGGATTATATATAGGAGGAAATGGGGAAGATGTCAAAGGTTATTTAAAAAAGAAAAGCACAACCTAAAAGGTTATGCTTTCTTCTTAAGTGGTGTGAAAATAGGCGGTTGGATTAGTATCCCCCGCCTTCGGCCAAGACCGGCAGGACATAGGCCATCACCGTGACCGCGATGATGAGCAGCTCGATTGCGATGCGCTTCATACGATCACCTCCTTTGCAATGGATTTATGAGTGGGAAAAGAAAAGAAGCAATAGAAAACGTTTTTGTAGGGCAGCAAGATGGATGCCAAAGAGAAAGGAGAGAGGTTCTGCTCCCTGACTTGCGTTAATTCATTGTTTTCAAAGAGATTTCTTCGGAGGTAATTTTTGAAGCCCATGGATTACCCCTTCAATGCATTGCCTATTTTAATGGGCACAGCAAAAGAGAATTGGCGAAAGAGATAGGTGAACTACTTGATTTGATTGGTAGAGTTGAAACTGCACACGATTATAGGCAATCCATGAAAAATAGAACAGTCGGTCCTCTATTTTTTGATCTGAATGCCCAGCTGTTTCGCCTTCTGAATGAGGGTATTCCGATTGATCTTTAGGATCTTCGCAGTCTCTGTTTGATTCCACTGAGTGGCTTGGAGAACGTTGAGGATGATCCGTTTCTCAAGGGCTTCTCTGATCTTTATCAGTCCCAGCTTCCGGATTTCAAAGTCCTGGATGTCTTGACCCGAATCCATTAAGATCTCAAGAGGGATATCCTTTAGGTCAATCGGCTCATTCTTGGGTAAGAGGACGACGATCCGTTCGATGAGGTTCTCAAGTTCCCTGATATTTCCCGGCCAATGGTACTTCATGAGGCCATCCAGGGCTTTCTGAGTAAATCCGGCGATTCTCTTATGAAAAGCCGTGTTGAATTTGTTGAGGAAGTGCTTGGCCAGAAGAGGGATGTCCTCCCTCCTCTCCCGAAGAGGCGGAATGGCGATAGGAACCACATTGAGGCGGAAATAGAGGTCTTGACGGAATTTCCCCTGCAACACCGAATCCTCAAGGTTGGTATTGGTGGCTGAAATGACCCGGATGTCGATCTTGATGGGCTTGTTCGAGCCGATCCGTTCGATTTCCCTCTCCTGAAGAACTCGAAGAAGTTTTGCCTGAAGATCAGACCTCAATACGGAGACTTCGTCAAGAAAGAGGGTTCCTCCATTGGCATATTCAAACTTCCCAATTGTTCGTGTATGGGCTCCTGTAAAGGCTCCCTTCTCGTGGCCGAACATCTCGCTCTCCATCAATTCAGAAGGGATGGCTGCACAGTTGATGGCCACAAAGGGGCCATTCCTTCGATTCCCCTGGCGATGGATGGAGCGGGCGATGAGCTCCTTCCCCGTTCCGCTTTCACCCGTGATCAGAATGTTGGTGGAAGTGAAGGCAACCTTCTTGATGAGTTGGAAGATCTCTTGCATGATCTTGTTCTGGCTGACGATCTCGTCGAACCCACGAGACTCCTCTACCTCCTTACGAAGAAAATCCAATTCTTTGTAAAGCTTCTGCTTGCTGATCACCCGATTCACCGTGGAGAGGATATCTTCAGGTTCATAAGGCTTGGTGATATAATCATAGGCGCCCAATTTGATGGCATCCACCGCCTTTCGAGCCTGATTGAGGGCAGAGACCATAACGACATCGATCTCTTCATCCTGTTGCTTAATCTCACGGAGAGCAGTCAATCCATCCATATTGGGCATGTTCACATCGAGGAGGACAAGGTCGATGGGCTTCTTCTGAAGGGTTTCTAATGCCTCTTGGCCGCTCGCGGCGCTCAGGACTTGATAATCATCCTCGAGAATCACCTCAAGGGATTCCCGTGCTCCGGGTTCGTCGTCCACAATCAAAATGGTGGGTTTTATCCCCATGTAGACCATTATATATAAGAAATGGATTCTCCCGTCAATAATGGACAAATTGACATTTGCTCCACGGAATGTTACGGGAAGAAGGGGTAGACCATGCAATTTTCTATTCAGAAGGAGTTATTCGATATCTTGCCCGATCTCACCATTGGCCTGGTCGTAGCCATAGAGGTTGACAATACTCGGCCCTCCGGAGAGATTGAAGGTCTTCTCATCCAGACCATCGAGGAGATGAAAAGAAACTTCATCGCTGACAAAGCTCAGGAGCATCCAAGGATCAAACCCTGGAGAAGTGCCTTCTCCAAATTGGGCATTTCCGGAAGCAAATTTCCAAGTTCGATCGAATCCATGGCCAGAAGAATTCTCAAGGGAGATCCCTTTCCGAGGATTAACCCTTTGGTCGATCTGTATAACAGTGTCTCTCTAAGATACCTGGTCCCTATGGGAGGCCACGACCTCAATACCATTAAGGGGAATATCTATCTTCGGTTCACAGAAGGTTGGGAGCCATTTACTCCGATGGGCGAGGATGAAACGATCATCGTGCCCAAAGGGGAGTTGGTCTATCGGGATGATCAAGAGGTGCTGACTCGAAATTGGGTGTGGCGTCAGTGTGAGAAAGATAAGGCGACCGAAAAGACAAGAAATGTTTTTATCCCCATCGATGTATTGTCTGAAGTTGGGAAGGAATGTGCCGATGAAATCATCCGGGAACTCTCCCAGCTGATCCCAAGATATCTGGGCGGTACCCTTTTTTCTGGGATCCTAAACAGAGAGAAAACTCTTATTGAGTTTTCAATCTAAGAAACCAGATCCCGAAAGATCTTCAACAAACAGAAAGGGAAGAGCACTGCTCTTCCCTTTTCAGATTTGTCTCTTTCCTCCAGAGGAAATTCCAGTTTGTTTAATGCGCGGGGATTAGTAGCCTTTCTTCTGAATTTCGGCCATGCCCTCATCTACTGTGAAAACGGCGCCGCATTTTGGACATTTGATCTTTGCGTCTTTTGTTACGCCACACCCAAGGGAGAAAACTGATAAAATCGCCAATGCCAAAAAGATGCTCACCCACTTCCTCATCACCCTTCACCTCCTTTCATCAATGAATAAGTACCCAAATTATTCGCGCAAGTCAGATTTAAACGCTTTTTTACAGAAAACACGGATAGCAAAAATCCCCCTTATTGTCAAGAAAAAAATAACCGTGGACAGCGAAGGGGAGCCGAACTACTTCTTCTTTGATTTGGCTTTCTTGGTCGCCTTCTTGGCTTTGGGGTGTTTCATTCCGCACGCCATTCTTTGTCACCTCCTCCGGCCTTTTGTGGATATTGATTTATTTATCCCTTTTAATTTAATATTTGTCAAGAGTTTTCTTAGAGAGCTCTGAAAAACTGCATTTCGCTCTCTGATTACGCAGATTTCAAAAAATGATTCCACAGATTTCTCTTTATTTTTCAATGCATTTCTAATCTGTGGAATCGTTTCATAATCGGTGTAATCAGAGATTTCTGGACTTTTTCAGAAATCTCTCTTATCTTTCGGACTCTAACGGTTGAGAAATGCCTTCCAAGTGGATGAAGACTCCCTTTCCGAAAGGACTCCATTACCTCTCCGGCAATGAGGCATCTGCAGAAGGTGCCATTGCTGCGGGATGCCGATTTTATGCAGGCTATCCCATCACCCCGTCGAGTGAAACCATGGAGCGGATGGCCTTTCGGTTGAGAGAGGTGGGAGGAATCTTTATTCAGATGGAAGATGAGATTGCCTCCCTCTGCGCAGTGATCGGGGCTTCCTGGGCAGGAGCAAAGGCAATGACAGCCACCTCTGGACCCGGTTTTAGCCTGATGCAGGAGTCGATCGGATATGCAGCCTTTACAGAGACCCCTTGTGTCATCATCGATATCCAGAGGGCAGGCCCCTGCACTGGACAAGCGACAAAGGTTGGAAGTGGAGATATCATGCAGGCCAAATGGGGCTCCCACGGAGACTATCAAGTGATTGCCCTTTCTCCATGGTCTGTGCAGGAAATGTATGACCTCACGCTTCGTGCCTTCAATTTAAGCGAACGATATCGGGTTCCCACTCTCGTCATGGCGGACGAGGCTGTGGGCCACCTCCGAGAAACCATAAGGATTCCAGAGAAGGTGGAGGTCTGGAGCAGAAAGAAAGAGAAAGGTGGCTCTCCCTTCGGGACAGAAGAGGAGGAGGGCGTTCCTCCGATGCCCGCCTTTGGAGAAGGAGAACGACTCCTTGTAACCGGTTCCACTCATGATGCCTATGGATTTCGAAAGACCGATGACCCACAGATTCAGGCCGGATTGGTGGAACGAATCAATCAAAAAATTTTGAAAAACAGCAAAACGATCGTTGAGACAGAGGACCACTTTTTAGAGGAGGCTGAGATGGGCCTCATTGCCTATGGATTTACGGCTCGAACGAGCCTCTATGTGGTCAAACGATTGAGGAAAGAGGGCAGAAAGATCGGTCTGTTAAGGCTGAAGACACTTTGGCCATTTCCCGAGGAGGGTGTGAGAGGAGCGAGCAAGAAGGTCAAGAAATTAATTGTCCCAGAGATGAACCAGGGCCAAGTGGCTGGTGAGGTAAGGAAGTACTCTGCTTGCGATGTGATCTCTCTTGGCCAGACCAATGGAGAAGTCATCCAGCCAGAAACCATTTTGGAAACTTTGAGAAAGATTTGGTGAGGTAAATTCGAAGCACGGGCGAAGTATCCTGAAAGGATCAATTCGAAACAAAAATGTTAAACTCTAAACTCGAAATCCTAAACTCTAAACAAACTCAAATGTCCAAAACACAAAACTCAAAGCTGTTTAGCC
>CAZFJD010000049.1:0-14115 GCA_964518775.1 uncultured Syntrophaceae bacterium | reverse complement strand
GTATAGCCCCTCTCCCTCGGCCGTCTGAATTCCGGCTGTGGAAGCGTGGGCATTGGGACAGTCGGGCCATAGTACCACCCAGGCCTGGGGTCATAAGCCAGAGGGTAAGCCCAACGCGCCGCCTGCATCCGCATGGCCATCTGTTGGGCCATCTGCTGCATGCCCTGCTGCGATTTTGCCAAACTTCTGATAGCGTCCTGCTCCGGAGGTATGGCGCCCGGAGCATCTTCTTTTTTCAGCCTGTCAGAGGCCTTTCCCATTGAGCCTTCCGCAGCCTTGAAGTCATTCAGTATCTCTGTATCCATGCCCGGGAAGAGCTGGGCAAGCATCTCGACTCTTTTTCTCAAATCTTGGGTTCGGTCCTTCAGATTTTCCTGTCGCGTCGAGAGGGTTGAAAGGTCCTCTCTTCTCTCTGGGGTCATGAGGTCACTTGGCGTCGCAGTTAAATCGTCAGCCATTCTCATCAATTCTTCGATGAATTTCTGTAGTTCCTGCTTTCCAGAAAGCTCTTTCTCCAAATCCCTGGCAAGCTGCGAAAACCTTTCGAGCTGCCGTTCCTCAAAAAGTCTCCTCAACTCTTCAGCAGAATCTTTCTGCTCTGGTGAAAGGGCCTGATGGAGTTGTTCCAAAATGTCTCTTAGCTGCGGTAGAGAGAGGTTCAGCCTCTTTCCAGTTTCCTCCTCTCTCAGGCGTCTCATCTCTCTATCGATCTTCTCGGTTTCAGCAAGGATTTCTTGTTGCTCCCTTACGATCTTTTCGAGTTCACTGGTCTGACGGGACATCTCAGACTGAAGTCTGTCAAAGGCGCCCATGTTGGCCTGGGCTCCTGCCTTTCCAAGGGCTGCCATCATCTCAGAGAGGGCTTGGAGGAGCCTCTGGGCGGCCTCGAGTGCTCCCGCAAGATCGCCAGCCATTAATCTTCTCCTGATCTCCTCAAGGTCTTTAAACAGATCGTTAAAGTCCAGTCCACTCAGTTGAGAGCTGTTGATGAATTCATCAGGTAGTTGAGAAGCCATCTTGCTTAAGGCCTCCATGACAGAGCGGAGGAGGTCTTCCAGTTTCTTCAATTCCTTAAGGATGGTTTCGAGACCCTCCTTGGTGAGGGGGCCCTTAAAATCATGTAGGAGGTCGATGAGACGTCTCTCTCGTGTTCTTATCTCCCTGGCCAGCGCCTCCACTTCATTCATCTTCGCCCTCTTCGCAATGTCCTCTGCAAGCAGGGCCAGTCTCTCCATCTCCTGGGTCACAGTCTCCTTCTGTTCTTCAAAGATCCGCTTATTGAGTGAGGCAAGGTTTCGCTTCAGGGCCTCAAGGTCGAACTGCTCCACTTGATTGCCCATTCGCTCGATGTTCTTCGCTACCCTCTCCTCTATCGCTTTCAGCCCTTGCAGCAATTTTTCGGGATCCTTGATCTCTTCCAACCGATCGCCAAGAAGCTCAAGGAGGGCATCCGCTATGTACCGCGCCTCCTCAGCCTCCTTTGCCGCTCGATCCCTCTCATCCTTCACTGAAAGACTGAACGCTCTTGAATAACCCACCTTGGGACCGGAGATTGCATCGTTGTCCCAGACCTCGAGGCGGTAGATGACTCTTTCTCCGGGAGTTAAGGCGAGGCTGCTCAGGTCCCATTTGAACGTATCTGGGCCTACGAAACGACCGCCACCTGGACTCTTAAGGTTGATGGATCGCTCCATTCCCCCCATCTGGTAGGTCAATCTTAAGGATGTCACCTCGAAGTCATCTTTGGCTGTGTAAACGATTGGAACGACCTCGCTCCCCGATACCTCTAAGTCCTGTGCCGGGCTGATGATTTCTCCTTCGGGATATTTATCCGGTATCAAGTTGATCCGGTACTGGGCTGGATTGGGATTCTCGAAACCCAATTCATCTTTCACGTGGATGGAGTAAGTACCAGGATAGAAGACCACCATGCTCCCAACCAGACGGGTCGCGTCCACATTCAAGATGAGCTGATTCCCCTGATTCAAAATGATCTTTCCCTCTTTGATCAGTTTGCTGGTTAGAGCCTCGAGATTTACCACCGTTCCCTTAAGAGCCTCAATATTTCCTCCCTCCTTAACCTCTTTCGGAAGGCGTGTATAATCAGGGGGGATTAGTGTGAGTTTCAATCTTCCCAAATCAGGCGGATCCACGACGCGTATACTATAGATCGGAGATACGGCACGGCCGCTGTGGGCCTGATAACTGAAAGAGCTCTGAGCCGCGGCCATCCGGTATGCGAACCTGCCATCCCCTTCTGGTTCCATATTCAAGCGCAATGCCTTTTGTCCTTCTGGCCAGATCGTCAAGTTGAGGCTTTCGGGGATATTCCCTGTAGCCCTGGCCTTTATCAGCACTGGGGTGCCTCGTAATATGATGGATTTTCCCGGCTCGATGGCGATAGAGGTTTCCTTCTTGGGAAGAATTGAGAAGGGATCGATGATCAAGGCCAAAGAACGGTTGGGCAGTTGAGGATCTAAAGCGAGGACGATCAAAAAGGTTAATAAAAGAGGGAAAAATAGCCGGAAATGTCTAAGAGACCGTTTAAGGCTTACCACCTGTCTCGGGTCAATAGACGTAACCCTTTCAGCTGTTTTACTGAGATGGGCTGTCACTAACCCCTCGGAAATCTGAGAATCCGAGTCCTGTCCTATCTGATGAAAGAGAAGGAGGGAGTTGGTGACATCATCTTTTAAGTGGGGAAACTTTTCCTCCAGACCCTTAGCGACCTGCCCGGTTGAGAGTTTGGAGAAGAAGCGCCAAACACCGAGCAGTACGATCAGAACAAGGAAGAAGATCGAAACCAAAGAATAGATAAAGGTGAAATAGGGGTATGTCTCCTTGTATTCGAGGGCCGAGAGGCTCCCAAGGAAAATCAAGAACAAACCAGAAACAGATAGAATGAAAAATTCGAAGGCGGTTAGGAGTCGAAGACGGAGAGAGATCCCTCTGAGATAATCAGAAAGGCGGCCATAATCACGAAATAGATTCTCGTTGGCCGTCACCCCTGTCTCCTCAAAAAAATCTAACTCCTCTCCCCCTTTAGTAGACGAATGAGATACTTACTTGTTACTTGACTAATATCGCACATTCTTGCCCCCAGTGCAATGGGCCCTAAAAATGGGTAAAAATGGGGACACATCCTATTTTTCTTGACAGGAAATTAAAGATGATGTAAATGGTAGTCTATGCCACGGATAGCAAGGATAGTGGGAGCAAGCTGTCCTCACCACATCGTTCAGAGGGGTAACAACAAAGAAAAACTTTTCTCGGATAAAGAGGACTATGCAAAGTACCTCTCTTTACTTGAGAGGTATTCAACAGAAAAGGAAGCATTGATCCTTGCTTACTGTCTCATGTCGAACCACGTCCACTTACTGTTAAGGCCCTTAGAGACAAAAGCTCTCTCTAAAATGATGCAGGGGATTACCCTTTGTTACACCCAATATTTCAATACGAAGTATGGAAGGACTGGGCGTCTTTGGGAATGTAGGTATCACTCCACGATAATTGATGAAGACAGATATTTATGGTCTGTCAGTAGGTATATAGAAAATAATCCTGTGAGGGTGGGGATAGTTAAAAGGGCTGAAGACTACAAATATTCCAGTGCTAAGGCCCATCTCTTGGGGGCGAGGGATATATTGCTGAAGGAGTTACTATTTGACAAGAGGGAGTTGGAAGAATATAGGAAGTTTATGAGGATGGGCGACGAGAAAGGGATTCTGAACGAGATAAGGAGGCAGACAAGGTTAGGTAAGCCACTTGGGGGTGAGGGATTTTTGAAGGCACTTTCTAAGAGATTGGGTCGTAGTTTAGTCTTCAGACCTAAGGGGAGGCCAAGAAAAGCAATTATCAAATAAATGGGATGTGTCCCCATTTTCAAGGGAAATTTTGAAAAAGGAGGTTAGGGAAATTATGGAAAAGAAAGACATAGCCATATTGGGTGCGGGAGGTACCACTGCCTTTGGTTGGGTGGCTCAAACTCTTGCAAAGAGGATTTTTGATGGACATCCCTATTTCCGATTGGGAGCCCTGATTGCGGACAATCCAGAGCACAATGGGAAGGCTTTCAAGGATTGTATCAAACGATGGTATGTGGAGGAAGATTTTCCGGAAGGCTTAGCCAATATGACCATGATCCCGTCTGACCCGGCCGCCCTGAAAAGAAGTGGGGATACTAAATTGGTTATTTCGGCCCTTCCTCCTTGGATTTCCACTGATCTCGACCCCATCTTCGCTAAGGCCGGAATCCCTGTAGTGAGCGAATCTCCGGGATTCCGTTTTGATGATGACGTTCCTTTAGTCGTTCCTGAAATCAATGCGGATCACCTCTCTATTCTCGAGGATCAAAAAAAGAAGAAGGGATGGAAGGGATATATCGTTTCGAATCCTGTCTGTACGATCACCGTCATAGCCCTTTCGATGAAACCCATTCTCGATGCCTTTGGAATCAAGACCTGTTTCATCGTTACATTGCAGGCTCTCTCCGGAGCGGGATGGGATGGGATTCCTTCCATGGCCATCATTGACAACCTTATCCCCTTTATTATGAAGGAGGAAGAGAAGCTGGAGAAAGAGGGACCGAAGATCCTTGGGACGACTAAGGGAGGGAAGGTGATTCCTCACCCTATGGCCATCAGCACCTCCTGTAATCGAGTAGGTGTCATGAACGGACATACGGCCTGTATTTTTGTCGAAACAGAAAAGCCAGCGACGGTTGAAGAGGCGCAAAAGGCCTTCGAAAGCTTCCAGGGAACAGCGCAAAAACTCAAGCTTCCTAACGCACCTGAACGGCCCATCGTCTACCTCCCTCAGGAGGATCGACCACAGCCCAGGCTGGATAGGAACTTAAGTGGAGGAATGGCTGTGGCAGTGGGACGAATTCGAAAAGACTCCGTGTTCAAGAATGGAATCAAATGGGTCGTTTCCGGGCATAACAATGTACGGGGTACCTACGGCAATACACTCCTCAATGCTGAGTTGCTTTATAACCAAGGATTGCTCTAAACGTTATAAAAAGGCCTTTTTGTAGAGGACATTTCAAATGGAGGTGTCTAATGGGATGGACAGAGTTGATCCGGTGTATGAATATTGTGGCTTTACAGTGTGCTCAGGTTAAGGCGGGAGAGCAAGCCGCGATTCTGACAGATTTCCGTCAGAACCCTGAAATCAGCGACTCGCTAACGAGTGTGCTTTATGCTCTTGACCTTGAAGTAGCCGCGATCAACATTCCTCCGCGGGAAGGTAAATTGGCAAGCCTTCCAGATCCTGTTCTCGAGTGTCTCAAGGGAATGGATATCGTCTTCCTTTGTTCCATTACACGTTTCCCAAGACCCCAGATGGAGGCGATCTATCAGACCGGAAAAGCGAGGGCTCTCAGCCTTTTTGGGGTGGATTCGGATCAGATGATCAGGACTGCAGCAATCGACTATCATTCCTTGTCGCAGCGTTTGAAAAAGATGGTTGATATTGTTACTTCTGGTAAGACCCTGGTGCTTCAAACACCAGAAGGTGGTCGGCTGGAGATGTCGATTGAAGACCGTTCCGGACTCTTTGTGGATGGGATCGTAAGAGGTCCAGGAGAGATTAACTACATTCCTGCAGGGGTGTTAGCAGTTACCCCTGTGGAATCTACAGTGAAAGGGAATTTTTTCATCAATGGATCCATCCATGGGATTGGAAAGGTGGCTCAACCCGTGGAGATCGTCGTTGAGGCCGGCCGAGTTGTGCAGATCAAGGGAGGAGATGAGGCATCTCGATTCCGAGCAAAACTCGAGGCTGCCGATGCAAATGCCTTTTGTATCGGCGAGTTGGGACTTGGAGCCAATCCGAATGCCCGCCTGATGGGTACTGGGGAGGACGAGAGGATTAACGGAGGGATCCATATCGGTGTTGGTCATAATATCCATCTGGGTGGAACCGTTCAGAGCAATAGTCATATTGATGTTAATACGATTGGTGGTGACTTCATTGTTGATGGGATATCGATCATCAAGAAGGGACAGATCCAATTTTGAAAGGGGGATCAATTTGAAAATCAGCAAAGGAATGAGGACAGGTGAACTCGTCTTTGTAAAGGTGGAGCCAGATGAGGACCTTCTCAAATCTCTCGAAGAGGTTCTCAAATCGAAGGGTATTGAGAATGCGATCGTTGCCACGGCCATCGGTTCTTTGAAGAAAGCAGTCTTGGTGAATCCCAGGACCCTGACAAAACCTCCCGAGATCGGGAAGATAGAGGTGGAAGGACCATTTGAGATCGTTTCACTCATGGGAGCCATAGGAACGAACCATGCCCATGGTGGCAAGATGGGTCACCTTCACATCTGCCTGTCTCGCCACGAGGGACCTGTGGTAGGCGGCAGTCTCGACTACGGGAGCCTGGCTTTTTATCCAGTTGAGGTCACCTTCATCACGTATGAGGGATCCTACGACATTTAATATTTTAGCAGGGGGTTTAAAATGAAAAGGTACGTTCTTACATTTTTGATAGGGATGGTAGGCCTTCTATTCATTCTTCAAGTGACATCCATTGAAGCCAAACAGTTCATCTCCCTCGGGACCGCCACTGAAGGTGGTCTCTATTATATCTGGGGAGGAGGATGGGCAAAAGTGATGAACAAGGCTCTTCCCGATATTGAGGTGATAGCCGAATCAACAGGAGGTTCCACTGCCAATGCGCCGCTCATTGAACGAGGGAAACTCCAATTAGGCATCGTTCTTGGTCAGGTGGCTTATGACATGGTCCAAGAAAGGAAGATGAAGGACCTTCGGACACTTTTCCCAGCCTATCCAGGCTATTTCTATGTCTATGCCTTGAAAAAGAGCGGTTTGAAGACGGTTTATGACATTAATGGCAAGGAGATCGCTTATGTTAAGCCCATGCATGAGACAGCGGTGAAGATGTTTGAAGCCCTTGGAATCAAGCCTTCTAAGACCCATATTCTCACCCATGCAGCTGTGATCGAGGCCCTTCAAGATGGCACGGTTCATTGCTCGATGGTCTATGGGCCTGAAAAATGGCCTGGGTTGACAAGTCTTGAGGCCACCCATGAGGTCCAGTTTTTGTTAATGACAGAGAAGGATATACAAAGTCTGCTTAAAATCTTTTCTGCACACAGGAAAGGGACTGTACCTCAAGGGGCCTATAAGGCCACATCGGAAAAACCCTATGAGACTTTGGTTGATTGGAACTTGATCCTAGTGAATAAGAACCTCTCAGAAGACATTGCCTATCGCTTGTTGAAGGCCACTTATGAAAATAATGCAGCCCTTCTGGCAGTTCATCCTGTCTCCAGCATGACGAGAGTTGAAAATATCACAAACACCCCGATCCCATTTCATAAAGGGACCATCAAGTATTTAAGGGAGATGAAGATTTCAATCCCCGAAAACCTGATCCCAAAGGATTAGAGGCAAAACGCAGGAGAATTAAAATAGGCAGAGGCCCTGAGCGCTTGCCCAAAGAGACATAAAAGAATAGGAGGACGAGGATGAAGAAATATATCCTTTTTCTAAGTGCGATCATAATAAGTTTTGGCATTATACCTTCCGTTGGCTCTTCCCAGACCAGACAATTCCTCTCTTTAGGGACAGCACCTGAGGGAGGCCTCTACTATATCTGGGGTGGGGGATGGGCGAAAGTGATGAATAAGGCCCTTCCTGATTTGGAGATCACAGCCGAATCAACAGGGGGAGCCTTTGCAAACGTGCCTCTTATTGAAAGGGGTAAACTCCATCTCGGGTTCGGTATCGGACAATTGACTTACGACACAGTCGTTGAAAAGAAGATGAAAGACGTTCGGACGCTCTTCGTTGCCTATCCAGGGTACCTTTATCTCTATGCCTTGAAGAGAAGCGGGTTAAAGACGATTTATGATATCCATGGGAAAGAAATTGGTGGAACAAAAGCTATGCTCGATATCGTGACTAAAATATTCGAAAGCCTGGGAATCAAACCAGCCAAATCTCATGTCTTGGGCCATGCTGCTGTAACGGAGGCCCTTCAGGATGGGACGATTCATTGCTCGACGGCTTATGGACCGGAGAAGTGGCCAGGATTGACGAGCTTAGAGGCAACTCACGAGGTTCAATTCTTAACCATGACGGAGAAGGATATTCAAACGATTCTGAAGGTTTTTAAGGCCCACCAGAGAGGGACGGTCCCCAAAGGGACCTACAAAGCCACAGCTGAAAAGCCCTATGATACAGTGATTGATTGGAATCTCATCTTGGCAAATAAAAACCTATCCGAGGACATCGCCTATCGTTTAGTAAAGGCGACTTTTGAAAATAATGCGGCTCTTGTGGCGGTACACCCTGTCTCCACGATGACAAAGGTTGAAAATGTGATGAACACACTCATTCCTTTTCATCCAGGGACAATAAAGTATTTAAAGGAGATGAAGATCTCCGTGCCTGAACACCTCATTCCGAAGGAATAGGAATGGATGCTCAAAAACCTTTGCTGATGGAGGGGTTGAGCCCCCTTGAGACAGAGGCTGAAAAGAAGACAAAGGGTTTCCATCAGTGGTTTATCCTTCTCGCGGCAGGGCTTATGTCCCTCTACCATCTCTATGCCCTCAGCGGAATCACCGTCATTACATCGGTGAAACTCTATGCCATCCATCTCGGGTTCAGCTTTTTCCTGGTCTTCCTTGTCTATCCTTTAAGTTCCAAGGCCAGAGCGATCAAGAGTCGATTCCCAATCTATGATCTCGCCCTGGGAATCATGGGAGCCCTCACCTGTGTTTATGTAATCGTTCTATACAAAGACTTTATCTTTAGGATTGACAACTCGCCCACTCCTACAGATCTGATCTTTGGGGGAATCTGCATTCTCCTCGTCCTCGAAATATCCCGGCGGACGATCGGCTTATCCATGCCAGTTGTGGCCGCTGTCTTCCTCGCCTATGCCTTCCTCGGTCACTCTATGCCCCAAGTAATTCGACATCGAGGATATGATCTGGAAAGGGTGGTCAGCCACCTCTTCAGCGAACAAGGCATTTTTAATATCCCAATCGGTATCTCGGTTCGGTATGTCTTTCTCTTTATCCTTTTCGGGTCCTTTCTCGAATTCAGCGGCGGGGGCAAATTTTTGATCGATCTTGCCACGGCGATGTTTGGGGGGACCAGAGGAGGGCCTGCAAAGGCCGAGACGGTGTCAAGTGCCTTTTTTGGAACCATCTCTGGAAGTGCGGTAGCCAATGTGATCGGAACAGGAACTTTTACGATTCCCATGATGAAGAGCATCGGTTATAAAAGCCATTTTGCAGCCGCTGTGGAGTGCGTCTCCTCAACCGGAGGACAGATCATGCCCCCTGTGATGGGGGCGGGGGCCTTCATCTTGGCAGAGTTGGTTGGAGTTTCCTACTTGGATGTCTGTAAAGCTGCGGCTATTCCGGCTATCCTCTACTTTTTCTCTGTCCTTGTAATGGTCGATCTGGAGGCGGCCAAGACCGGTCTGAAGGGCCTTCCTTGGTCTGAACTTCCACGACTCGGCCCCCTCATCAAGAAGGACTTTCTTTTCATCGTACCTATCGTTACGCTCATCTTCTTTTTGGTAGGATTGAAGACGAGTGCAACCATGGCCGGTTTCTGGGCCACTGTGGTAACCTTTGTGATCACCTTTTTTAGAAAAGAGACCAGAATGGGAGGGAAGAAGATCTTAGATACCCTGGCGGATGGGGCCATCAAAGCCACACAGGTGGCTGCTGTCTGTGCCTGTGCAGGGATCATCATCGGTATCACTGCCCTCACAGGCGTGGGGCTTAAAATCTCCACCATCTTGATCGACCTCGGAGGGGTGAGCATCCTGCTTTCTCTCTTTCTGGCCATGGTCATCAGTTTGATTTTAGGCATGGGACTTCCCACAACGGCAGCCTATATCATCTGTGCGGCCATTGTTGCTCCTTCACTCATTAAACTGGGACTTTCACCCATGGCGGCCCATCTTTTCATCTTTTATTTTAGCTGTATCTCTGCCATCACCCCTCCAGTAGCTGTGGCCGCTTATGTTGCTGCAGGGATCGCAAGGGCTAACCCAATCAGGGTCGGTTTTACCGCCTGCCGACTTGGTCTGGCAGCCTTTATTGTCCCCTATATGTTTGTCTTCGGACCTCCGCTTCTTCTGAAAGGAGGATTCGGCTCTGTGATCTGGGCCGTTCTAACAGCCTGTATGGGGGTCGTTGCCCTTGCAGCCGGCGCAGAGCGCTGGTTCATGGGCCGACCAACCTCCTGGCTCCAAACTGGACTACTTTTGGCTGCAGCCCTATTGCTTATCAAACCTGGTCTCACGACAGATATGATCGGTTTTGGAATCTTCGGCATCGTTTTTGTCTTATGGGCGTGGAGTAAAAGAAGTATGTTACGGAAAAAGAAAATCGGATGAATTAAGATGATGGGTAAGGAGGCCTAGATGAAGAAGGATTTGATCTATCCTGAAGGGTCCTGGGTGGCTCTCATCACTCCATTTGACAAAAAAGGGCGACTGGACATGAAGGGATTCAAGCGGCTTGTCGATTTCCAGGCCGCAAACGGGACCTCCGGACTTTTGTTAATGGGCTCAACAGGAGAACCGACTTCTCTTTCTCAAGAAGAGAGAAGACTCATTATCGAGGAGATGACCCCCTACTGTAAGGGGAAAATCCCTGTCTTTTTTGGAGTGACTTGTGGGTCTACTGAGGCCACGGTCGAGCTTGCTCAATTCGCTCAAGAGAAGGGCGCTGATGGGATCATGCTCGTTGTTCCTCCATATATCGCTCCTCCTCAATCTGGGGTTTATGGTTTCCTTAAAAACATCTGCCAATCAGTGGATCTCGCTGTAGCGGTTTACAATAACCCGGCTCGCGTGATTGTGAATATTGATCCCATCACCATCGTCAAGTTGCTGGATGAATGTCCGAATCTGGTTGCTGACAAAGAGGCCGTTCCGAGCGTGGCCCAGTTGGCCTCAGTGATGGAAGGCACTGGAGGCCGCCTCAGACTTCTTTGCTGCGATGCTCCAAATTATAGCCTTGTCATTCCTACTCTTGGAATGGGAGGTCATGGGACGGCCAATGTGACTGGGAATGTGGCGCCCAGGGAAATGGCTACCTTATCCAAACCATGGCGCTCGTGGGACGATGTCGTCAGGGGAAGAGAACTTTATTTCAAATACCTCCCTTTGATGGAGGCATCGTATTCGGCAACCAACCCTGTAGCCATCAAGGCGATGGTTAAATTGATGGGGCTTCCCTCGGGTGATCCTCGACCTCCATTGCCAAGAATTGAGGGGGAGAAACTACGGCCTCTCGAGGATGTGATTCGCCGATTCAAACTGAAGCAAAATTATGGTTTGAGCTGAACATATAATCAAGCAAAACGTTTCTCTATGCCTCTTTTTCAATTTTTCTGTAGGAAGTGTGAGAAGCCCTTCGAAGTATTTCTGCATATCAGCGAGGTACGGAAGGGGTCTGTTTGCCCATACTGCCAAGGAAAGGATTCGGAAGCTCTCTCAGAAACAGAAAGAGCGGATCCTGAGCATGGTGTATCCCAAACTGTCTGTGGAGTTAAGGAAGACACCTGAGTAAAATCTTGAGAGGGCGGTCTGCCAAGCTCGTTTCTTCTTCCCTATCATTTGCCCCCGTCGACAAATGCCGTAAATCCGAAGGGTCCCAATGCGCCGTGTTTTAACGCGGGGTGCGGGGTTTACTGGAAAGGAGAGCATAGATGGGGTATATTTTGTATTATGGATCCATCTCTTGGATTCAACGTCTCAGCAAAGATTCTTGAAGTCGTCCGTCTTCAGGATGTTCCGTGGGAGTTTATATATAAAAGAAAAAAGAGGAGGCATTTGTGGGTGACCATCATCGAATGATGACACGTCGTCAGTTTTTGAAAACCGGAGCCGCAGGAGTAGCATTAGGTATGGCAGCAAGCCCAGAATTTTTGGTCGCGAAGGAGGAATATGATCTGGTCGTTATCTCCGGCGAACCTGTTGCGGCCACGAAGAAGGCGCTGGAAGCGATCGGAGGTATCTCTCGATTTGTAAAAAAGGGACAGCGGGTTGTTCTCAAACCCAATATGTCCTTTACCAGGACCCCCGAGTTTGGCGCCACGACCCACCCCTCGGTGGTGGTTACAGTCGCTCAGGCTTGTATGGATGCAGGGGCACAACAAGTTTTGATTTTAGATCATACGCTGCACCGGGCAGAACTTTGCCTTGAAAGAACAGGAATTCGAGAAGCGTGCAAAAACATTTCGGGTGCCCATGTTCTCGCCCTGCAAGAGAGAAAGTTCTTTCAGGAGATTAAGATTCCTCAGGGAAAGGTCTTGGAACGTGTGGAGGTCATGAAAGAGCTTTTGGACAATCCTGTGTTGATCAATATTCCTGTTGCCAAATCGCATTCGGCAACCGGCGTGAGTTTAGGAATAAAGGGGCTCATGGGTCTGATCTGGGATCGCGAAAGTTTCCACTCTCGTTATAATATGAATCAAGCGTTAGCAGACCTGGCTACGGTCATCAAACCTCAGCTCACCATTTTGGATGCGACGAGGGCTCTGACTTCAGGTGGACCTGGGGGACCTGGAGAAGTTAAGAAACCCAATCTCGTCATTGCTGGCATTGACCCTGTGGCTGTGGACTCTTATGGGGTGAGTGTTGTTCCATGGTATGGTCAGAACTTCAAGGGCCGACAGGTCGAGCATCTCCTGATCGCTCATCAAAGGGGTTTAGGAAAGATCGACATCGACCAGCTTAAAATCTTAAAGGAGAAAGCGTGAGGACTTTTATCCAGGCCCTCTCCCTCTTTCTTTTCTCCACTCTATTCGTCTTTGCCACGTACAGACTTCCGGATTGGCTTCCGGCAGATATTTATCTGCGTCTTGACCCCCTTCTGGGCATGAATGCTGTTTTTGCTGCAAGAGAGATCATCACCCGGGCTCTTTGGTCTCTCATCATCATCGGAACCACACTTGCAATGGGCCGATTCTTTTGCGCTTACGTTTGTCCGATGGGCGCCTCGATCGACTTTCTTGATCTTCTTTTCTTCCGAAGGAAAAAACGCCAAGGTATCAAAGCAGAGACGCACCTCCGGAGGGTGAAATATTTCTTGCTCATCATCTTTATCGTTGCTGCACTGACAGGTCTCTCTCTTGCCTTCCTAATGGATCCCATGGCACTTCTCACGCGGTTTTATACTTTCTTCATTTATCCTCTGGCGATTACACTGATCAATCTCATCTTGGATTTGTTGCGTCCCCTGTTTCGAGCGCTGGGATGGGTCAGCTTGTCTCATCTTCACTATTTTCAGTCTGTCTATTATATGTCTGCGATCACTCTTTTGATCTTCGGAGGGATCATTGTTCTCAATCGCCTTGCCCCACGCTTTTGGTGCCGTTATCTTTGCCCTTTGGGGGCTTTCTTGAGCTTTCTCTCACCTTTGGGGCTTTTCAAACGTCGAGTCAGTCAGGAGTGTAATGAATGTCTGAAATGCCAGAAGAGCTGTCCGATGGGAGCCATTGCCGAGGATCCAAGGCTAACATACCTCCCTGAATGCATCCAATGCCGGACGTGTGCTAACGTCTGCCCGCAAAAGGCCGTTACCTTTCCAGTTTCTCTCTCCTTAGGTGGAGAGTATTCACAGATCGATTTTTCTCGTAGAGGATTTGTCTATTCCTTGGCTGGAGGACTCACCATCGGGTTTCTGGCTACACAGAATCCTTTCACCCTCAGGCAGAGCAAATTCCAACTCATTCGGCCACCTGGTGCGATTCCGGAATCTGAATTTCTTAGAACCTGTATCCGCTGCGGGGAGTGTATGAAGTCTTGTTTAACCAATACGCTTCAGCCCTGTCTCTGGGAATCTGGCCTCTCAGGGCTGTGGACCCCGAAGATGGACCTCCGCTTATTCCCTTGCGATCAGAACTGCAATGTCTGTGGTAAAGTCTGTCCAACGCAAGCTATCCGTTCGTTACCCTTGGATGAGAAGACACATGCGAAGGTAGGGACCGCTGTTTTACGGAAGGAGATGTGTTTAGTCTGGGCCCAAAACAAGCTTTGCCTTATTTGTGATGAGATCTGTCCTTACAATGCCATTGTCTTTCGGCCTGTGGAAGGCTATCGACGGCCTGTGG
>CAZFJD010000048.1:0-14138 GCA_964518775.1 uncultured Syntrophaceae bacterium | reverse complement strand
CCAGGGAACACTTACATCACCACCTCTGGTGTAAAGAAATAGGTCTATACTTTCTGTCTTTGGCTCGGCTTCTTTCAAAGCCAGAAGATGTTTATATAATGGGAGGACAGCATCCTCGGCTATTTGCGAAGGGAACGGCCTTCTGTCACCTGTAAAATACACAAGCAGCTTGGAGTTCCGATACTCTTGGATCTTCTTGAAAAGTTCTAAGCGTTCTTTTCTATCCATATATAATCAGCTCCTTTAAAAATAATACCTTATCTTTGTTCACATCCGGCCTTATGCGAACTGGTTTGGGTGTACCTCCTAAGGATTACTGGTTAAAGTATACAAATTTTATGGAAATTGGTCAATAGAAACTTTCAGGAAGTAACATTCTTCCGAGGACTCCCTTATCGTATGCCGATAAGTTAACGAGTGAAGATAGACTCTCTTCTGCCTCCTGAGCAAAATGCTCAGCGCGGGCTGTGAAAGCCCAACTTAATTTGTTTCAATGTACAATCCCTGCCTACCGGCAGAACTTGAACTTAATATGCTACAGGGCAGGCAAAATCTAAAATCTGAAATCTGGAATTACGCAAGGTGGCAGGCGACCCAGTGGTCTTTTTCAATCTGCCGTAACTCTGGAACGATCTCTCGGCATGTCTCTATGGCGATGGGGCATCGGGGATGGAAGTTGCATCCGGGTGCGAGGGCAATCGGACTTGGTGGCTCACCTTTCAGGAGGATCCGCCTTCGCTCAGCTTCAACCAAAGGGTCTGGGATCGGGACAGCTGAAAGCAGTGCCACGGTGTAAGGATGTTTAGCAGATCGGTAAAGGTCATCTCGATTCGCAATCTCAATGATTTTTCCCAGGTACATGACTGCGACCCTGTGACTGATATGGCGGACGACGGAAAGGTCGTGGGCGATGAAGAGATAGGTAAGATCAAATTCTGCCTGAAGGTCTTCAAGCAAATTGATGATCTGAGCCTGGATCGAGACATCGAGCGCTGAAATAGGCTCATCGCAAATGATAAACTTGGGCCGAATGGAGAGGGCTCGAGCGATCCCCAGTCTCTGGCGTTGCCCGCCGCTAAATTCATGAGGGTACCGACTGGCCATGAGAGGGTCCAAACCGACAACGTGCAAAAGACCAGCCACTTTTTCCCTCAATTCTTTGCCTCTGATCTGAGTATGGACCAGCAAAGGTTCGGCCACGATCTCTCCAGCGGTCATTCGAGGGTCGAGGGAGTCGAAAGGATCCTGGAAAATGAACTGCATCCCCTGTCTGACGGATCGAAGCTCGTCCTCCCGCAATTGGCATAAATCGACACCTTCAAAATAGACCTGCCCTGTGGTGGGACGGATCAACTGAGTAAGACACCTGCCCAATGTTGTCTTTCCACAGCCACTCTCCCCAACCAGACCGAGTGTTTCTCCTCTTTGGACGAAGAAACTTACTCCATCGACGGCCTTCACCTCGGCGACCTTTCTCTGACGGATGATCCCCTTGGTGACGGGGAAATACATGGTTAAGTCTCTTGTCTCAATGAGGACGTCGCTTGGCATCTTCAAACCGTGGTTTCTGCAAAGCATGCAACCAGATGTTCTGAGTCAAGCGGCGTGAGCTCTGGACTCTCATACGAACATCGGTTCAAACGATAGGAACACCTCGGGAAAAAGTAGCATCCAGCTGGGAGATGGATGAGATTTGGAGGTTGCCCATCGATCGGGATCAACCGTTTTTTCCGCGGTTGATCAAGCCTCGGGACAGAGGCTAATAAACCAATGGTATAAGGATGTCGCGGATGGCCATAGACTTTGACAGCAGGACCGGATTCGACAATCCTTCCCGCATACATGACGGCCATTCGGTTCACATAGCGGGCCACCACACCTAAATTGTGAGTGATGAGGATAACCGCTGTCCCCAGCCTCGATGTCAACTCTTTGATGATCTCCAGAAGTTGGGCTTGGATGGTGACATCAACGGCAGTCGTTGGCTCGTCGGCGATGAGAAGTTTTGGATTGCAGCTAAGGGCCATGGCGATCATCACCCTCTGCCGCATTCCGCCACTGAACTGATGGGGGTAATCATCGAGCCGTCTATCAGGGTCCGGAATCCCCACCCTCTGGAGAAGCCTGATGACCTCCTCTCTTGCTTCCTCCTTATTGAGCTGCCGATGGAGTTCAAGGGCCTCCCCGATCTGAAATCCTATGGTGAGGACTGGATTCAGAGACGTCATCGGTTCCTGAAAAATCATAGCGATCCGGTTCCCCCGGATGCCGCGGACTTCATCTTCGGTCATCCTCAAGAGATCCCTTCCTTCAAACATCACCTCGCCGTCGACAATCCTTCCAGGAGGATTAGGGATCAGACGTAAAATGGAGAGCGCGCTGACGCTCTTCCCACAGCCGCTTTCACCCACCAATCCCAACGTCTCCCCCTCTTGGAGATGGTAGGAGATCCCATCGACCGCTTTGATGACTCCAGCATCAGTATAAAAATAAGTCTTCAAATTTCTGACTTGGAGCAGTGCACTCATGTTTCACTACTATGGACAATGGACGATGAACAATGAACAACGAACAATGAACGATGAACGATGAACGATGAATCTATGCAAAGCCTTCTATGTCTTCAATCTCGGATCCAAAGCATCTCTCAGACCATCTCCCAATAGATTGAATCCCAGGACAGTGATGAAGATCATTAGTCCCGGAAAGGTTGCCACATGGGAGGCCACCCGAATATAGAGCCTTCCTCCATTCAGCATCGCTCCCCATTCTGGAGTTGGCGGGTTTACTCCCAACCCAAGGAAGCCCAGCCCAGCCGCCCAGAGAATGGCCGTGGCCATATGGAGGGTCGATTGGACGATGATCGGGGAAAGGCTGTTTGGAACCAGGTGTTTAATGATAATCCTCGAATGGCTTGAACCGATCGATCTCGCAGCTTCGACATATTGCCTGGCCTTGATGGCCAGGACTGAGCTCCTTGCCAATCGAGCATAGACCGGAATCGTAGAGATCCCAACGGCGATCATGACATTGTGGAGGCCTACACCGAGCATTGCGATGAGCATCAAGGCCAATAGAATTCCTGGAAAGGCAAGCATGGTGTCAACGAACCTTTGAATGACGAAGTCGACCTTCCCACCGTAGTAAGCCGACACGACGCCAAAGGGGACCCCCACGAGGACACCGATCGAAATCACGATCACCCCTATGAGCAGAGAGATACGAGCACCGTAAATGATCCGGCTGAGAATACATCGACCCAATTCATCTCTTCCAAGGGGATACTCCCAGGAAGGGTTGGCCAGCTTGTGGGCCAGACTATGTTCAAGTGGATCATGAGGTGAAAGAAGGGGTGCCAAGAGTGCCGAAACGAAAAAGATCAGTACAATAATCAGACCGATTAAGGCCGTGACCCGTTTGAAAAGGCGACGGAATACTTCCCTTACTCGACCCCTTTCGTTGCTATATGCCTTAGTAACGTTCTCTTTCATCATCGTCACCAACTGAGCACGTCATGAAAAATCCGAAATCCGAATATCGAAATCCGAAACAATTTCTAAATCCAAATTTTCAAATGTTCTAAACTAAAGAGTTTTGAATTTTGGATTTTGGTCATTTGGGTTTGTTTCGAAATTCGGACTTCGGATTTATCATTACTGGTACCTTATCCTTGGGTCCAGGTACGAATAGAGAATATCCACAATCAAATTGACGAAGATGAACATGGTCGCCACCACCAAGACCACACCCTGAACGACCGGATAGTCGCGTGCGAGGATCGCCTCCACAAGGAGGCGGCCTATCCCAGGCCAGGCAAAGACGATCTCTGTAAGTACGGCTCCCCCTAACAATATTCCTGTTTGCAATCCGATGACAGTGACCACTGGAATGAGTGCATTTTTCAGGGCATGTCGGGAGATAACCAATCTCTCGGTTAACCCTTTTGCCCTTGCGGTACGGATATAGTCGAGTCGGATGACCTCCAGCATGCTTGAACGTGTCATCCGCGCAATAATCGCTGTGGAATTGGCACCCAGAGTGATCGCCGGAAGAATCAAATGTTTGAAACTATCTGCACCCACTGCGGGAAACCACCCCAGTTTGATTGAGAAGAGTAGCATCAGCATCAATCCTAACCAAAAGACAGGCATGGACAATCCGAACAGTGCGACGAGCATACTCAAATAGTCGAATTTGGAATTCTGCTTCACGCCTGCGATGATTCCGGTGAGCACCCCAAAGACCGTTGCGACCAGAATGCTGGCAAGGGCAAGCAGGAGGGTATTGGGAAACCTCGCCATGATCTCTCTTGTAACAGGAAGCCCTGTCCGCGAAGAGGTCCCCAGGTCTCCCTGAAAAAGATTCTTAATGAAGATGAGATACTGAGTGACCGGATGTTTATCCAGTCCGAGTTGAACCCTGATCTGATCCACCACATCTTTCGTGGCATGGGGGCCTGCCAGTACAATACCTGGATCACCTGGGATCACTCGAACAATAGTGAAGATGATCAGGGAGATCCCGAAAAGAACAGGAATCATGATGAGGAGTCGTCGGATGATATACTGGCCCGTCATGTCGAGGATTCTTAAAATAAAAATAAGGGGTCAACTTTTCTTTTCAATAGAATTCTAAAAGAATCCGTTGACCCCTTCCATGCAATTTAGGATGGTCTCTCCTTACTCAACCCAAGCCTCTTTGGCAATGACTCTTTCCGTTGGATGGACGATAATGCCCTTCACATTGCTTCTCACACCCACCATCTGGACTTCACTGTGAAGAAAGAGCCAGGGTGCCTCATCCATCATGAGCGTCATGGCATCCTTGTAAAGCCTCTTCCGCTCATCTGTATCGGCTGTGCTTCTTGCGCCATCCAGTAATTGGTCGATCTTTTCGTTCTTGAAAAATGAGGCATTCATCCCTTTCTTTGGCCATTCTCCGGAATGGTAGAGGGTGTAGAGTCCATAGTCCGCATCACCTGTAACACATCCCCAGCCAAGCATATAAATCTTATGCTCCACCACCTCTTTCTCACGGAGGATCGAGGGAAGATAGGTTCCCCATTCCATCATCTTAATATCCGCTTTGACTCCCACTTTCAGAAGATCTGCGGCTACAGCCGTCGCCACAGAAACGTCCATATAATAGCGACCAACGGCGGGATGGAGTGTGGTCTCAAATCCTTTTGGAAAACCTGCTTCTGCAAGAAGAGCTTTCGCTTTATCTACACTGTATTCGTAAGTCTTGATGGGAGTGTAACCAAAGATACCCGGGCTGATCGGTGCATCGGAAACGCGGCCAACTCCACCCAGCACATGCTTCACAATCGCTTCCTTATTCACCGCATGATTGATCGCCTGTCTCACTCTTTTATCATTAAAAGGTTCTTTCAGGCAGTTGAAACCCAAATAGATTGTTCTCACACTCGCGGCACTCATGACCATCAGTTTTGGATTGGCTTTCAAACGCGGAATATCAAACGGTGGAATACGAACAGCAGCATGAACCTCACCGGTCTCAAGGGCAACGACTCTTGAGGCATCATCCGGAATCACACGCCATGTGACTTCTTGGAGAAGTGGCTTCTTTGCCCAGTAGTTGTCATTTCGAACCATGACAAACTTATTTCCCGGTACCCATTCATTAAACATAAACGGACCTGTTCCAACGGGTTTCGTGCAAGGTTTTTCCCAAGATGCCTTTAATGCGATAGGACTTTGCATTCCAGTGGCCTGATGAGTGAGGTTACTCACCAATGCAGCGAATGGTGATTTCGTCTTAATCTTTATCGTGTACTCATCCACAACGGCCACAGAAGAGATCGGAGCCACTAAAAATCTGTACCTGATTGCAACCTTGGGATCGAGCAGACGATCAAGATTGACCTTTACGGCTTCTGCATTAAAGGGTGTGCCATCATGAAACTTAATCCCTTTCCTCAGTTTCAAAGTAAATTCTGTGGCATCGGATGAAACCTCCCATTTCTCGGCCAACCTCGGTACGATCTCGCCCTTCGGAGTGAGCTCAAGAACGGACTCCACCATATGGTCGAGAATGGTAAACGTCGGGGCATCAAGTCCAAAGTGTGTATCCATGGTGAGGGCATCTGTTCCCTGAGCAATGATCAGCTTTTGTGGGACTGCGGGTTTAGGTTTCACTGCGGCAGGTTTGGGTTTGGCCTTCACTTCGGCCGGTTTTGTTTGAGCAAGTGGAGACTCAATCAAAACGACGGCAAAAAAGAAAAGAAGGCTTAAAAGTAATATTCCAATGATCGATAAAAAACTCTTATCCTTCATTTTTTTCATAGATACATCCTCCTCTCTTAGAAAAGTTAGTTTAAACCTTGAACTCTGAAACTCTGAACCTGCTACCTTAAACTTACGAATCCCCTCACCTCCTCCTTTCTCGTCTATCGGTGGAAGCTAATTTAAAAAAAATATTATTGAAAGTCAACCCTTCGGCAAGCTCAGGGTAAACCCTTCGACTTTTCTATTGGTATCGGCCTGTTTTACGAGTGGGACAACGTTCAAACGGGCCCCCAAAGAGTGGTAAGCCCCGTGCTACTTCACCAGTCCAAGCTCTTTCAGTTTTTCAGGGGTGGGGATCCCTTCCTCAGACCAACCACGGTATTCATAGTATTCGCCAAGCATCTGCCCGAGAGGAGGAAGATTGGGTGTTAATCCCTTTCCAATTCTCTTGAGGGTGAGCGACCTGAAGGGCAAGGAGTCGTCTTTCCGACTGATCCCTAATCTCACATTATAGAGCCTCTTGAGGTTGAAGATCCTTTCTCCGGTCTTCACAAATTCGTCGATCGTCATCTCCCTGCCGGTCACATCGCGATACCACTTCACGATATGGGTAATTGTGATCCCTCCAAAGAGGATAAACTTACAGAGTTTAAGGGAGTCCATCATGCCCATTAGGTTCTGGCTCTTCGCAGCAAGAATTCCTTTCCCTTCGACCTTAAATCGATCAAGAGGTTCTGGAATCCCCATTTCCGGGGCCTTCAGGACCCTCTCGAAGGTATGGCTGAGACCAGCCAAATGGCATGCTCCCCTTGACGAGGTGGCGAATCCCACCGCACCTGCATTATATCCTCTTGGATCATGAGCAGGGAGCTCCAATCCTTTAATGTGCATGGCAAACTCGACGGAATTCTTTCCCAGTTCTTCCGATGCCTTCTTCACTCCCTTTCCAAGAATTTCTCCGATCCCCTTCTTTTGGGAAATCATCTTGATCGTCTCGGTCAATGCCTCTGCGTTCCCCCACTGGAGTTCAATACCGCCAGTATTCTCTCGATCGATCAATCCTTTCTCGTAAGCCTCCATGCCAAAGCCAATGACACCTCCCGTTGAAATGGTGTCGAGACCAAAACGGTTGCAGAGTTCATTGGCGAAGCAGAGGGCTTCAAGATCATCGACGAGGCAGCTACTGCCGAGCAGTGCGAGCGTTTCATATTCTGGACCTGCCCCATCCACACCCGCATAGGGACCCTTCTCCACTTTGACCCTTCTTCCACAACCCAGGACGCAGGCATCACAGAAATAGCGACCTGTCAATACCGTTTCAGACATTGTAAATCCGTTGATCTTTTCTGCAGACTCCTCCCATCTCCCAACAAACTTCCAGTTCTGAAGAGGAAGTGTGCCCATAGCCTCAAACGTGGAGAGCGCACCAGCGGTCCCATATTTTCTGAAATTCTCAGCACTCTTATTGATCAGTGGGGCATATTCTTTTGGCAGTTGGGCTACAGCCTCGGGATCGTGGACGGAAACCTTTTCGGTTCCGCAAACGACGATGGCTTTCAAATTCTTCGAGCCCATGACTGCTCCCATTCCACAGCGGCCAGCAGCGCGGCCATCCCTACCGTCTGTCATAATAGCGGCGAGGAGAACCTGATTTTCGCCTGCCTGACCGATCGTGCTCACCACAGCCTTTTCGTCTGTTTCGCTTTTCAGAATGGGATCGATTTCGTAAGTATCCTTACCCCAGAGATGGGAAGCGTCGCGGATTTCCCATTTCCCATCGTGAATCCAGAGGTAAACTGGGTTCTTAGACCTGCCAGTCACGATAATCCCGTCAAACCCGGCCTTCTTAAGATTTGCGCCCCAAGTGCCTCCAACATCGGACTCACCAAAGATGCCAGTCAGTGGAGACCGGCAGACGACTGCATGTCTTCCGGACAAGGGGACTGAGGTTCCTGTAAAAGGGCCGGTCATAAAGATCAGGGGATTTTCCGGGCCCAGAGGATCCGTTCTCTCATCGGTCATTTCGTACAAAAACTTGGCACCAAGGCCACTTCCGCCAATGAACTGGCGAGCCCATTCTTCCTTAAGGTCTTCAATATGGATTTTGGAATTTGATAGGTTGAGATGTAAGATCTTACCCGTGTAGCCTTTGTGTTTCATTTTGGTCTCCTTTTCTGCCAGATTGGGGTTAAATCCAAATGTGCCGTATTCAGGTTGCCTTTGTCAATTTTAAAGATAGCAAGATAGAGAAGGCATCGTCAAGGGGAGGGTCCGGGTTTTTGGCCTCCTGTGGCATGCGGAGAGGGGTATCTTTCTCAGCAGCCACATGGTATGATATTTATATATATCTTTTCCGATCGTGGCGAAGCTGGTTCGTATTTTTCTTTTTCGATTTTCCAAGAAATGGAGAAGGGGAAAGATGGGAATGAGAGGGATCTTTTGCGAACGTCCAGGTCAATTCGTGATGAAGGAGATTGACCGGCCAATGATCAAGCCAGGGGAGGTTTTGGTTCGGATAAGACGGGTTGGTATTTGTGGGACGGATCTTCATGCCTTCAAAGGTGAGCAACCCTATTTTACTTATCCTCGGATCCTCGGCCATGAGCTATCGGGTGAGGTTGCAAAACTGAGCGAGGATGTTTCGGGGTTGAGGGTAGGGGACCGAGTGGTGATCATTCCTTATATTGAATGCGGGAGATGTATTGCTTGCAGGCAGGGAAAGACCAACTGCTGTGTGCATCTGAAGCTATTCGGTGTCCAGTTAGACGGCGGAATGCAGGAATATCTGAGCGTTCCAGCGGATCACCTCATCAAGTCCGAAACATTGACTTTGGACCAAATGGCCATGGTGGAATGCCTGGCGATCGGTGCCCATGCGGTCAGACGATCTCAGATCAAAGGAGGAGAGTTTGCCATGGTCATTGGAGCAGGTCCCATTGGGATCGGCATCATGCAGTTTGCTAAGGAAGCCGGTGCCAAAGTCATTGCTTTAGAAATGGTCACAGAGCGTCTGAAATATTGTCGAGATCATCTCAAAGTGGATTACGTCGTCCATTCTCAGGGCAATCCAATAAAAGAGATCGAGTCCATCACGAATGGAGATTATCCCCATGTAGTGTTCGATGCTACTGGGAGCGCATTGTCCATGATGAACACCTTCAACCTGGTTTCTCATGGAGGCCGGCTCGTTCTTGTTAGTCTCGTTAGAGAGAATATTACGTTCTACGACCCAGATTTTCACAGACGGGAACTCACGCTCATGAGCAGTCGGAATGCTACCCGAGAAGATCTCGAAAAGGTCGTCCTTTCGATTCGAGAAGGAAAAGTGGATGCTTCCTCGTTCGTCACCCATCGGGTAGGCTTCGATCACCTGATCGACCATTTTAGCTCTTGGCTGAAACCTGAGACGGGTGTCATCAAAGCTGTCGTTGAGATTTGAAGGATCAGATCAAAAGGGGATGGGCCCTTAACCAAAGTGGCCTCCTTCATGGGTATGAAGCGCTCGGGCTCCGTGGCCACAAAACTTCCTCGGTCAGCTTATCAAGACCTAAGGCCAAACGCGTTGCCAGAAAATTATATGAAATCACCATCTCCAGCTAAAACCTGCAACTTTCCATTGACCCTCTTCTTTGGCCATTGTAATTAGCCCGTTTTTCGTTACAGAGTACTTGGGTTTCATTTTACCCTCTTCTATCACAAATCTGAGCGGTTTGTCAGATTTAAATTCGCCAACGACAGAGACAATAACTTCTTCTCCCTCTCTCTTTTCGCCTAAAACTTTTAGTTCAGGGGGATACAAATCACGTAGTGCTATTAAAACATTTTTATCGTTATGAAAAATTGAATAAAATTTCTCAACATCTCTTTTAACTAAATGAGTTTTTACTGTTGAGATGTCATCTTTATAAAGTGCATTGTGAAATTTCAAAAAGGCATCGACAGCACTTTTCTCTTCTGTGGCTTTACTATAAGCCTTTGATGTATCTTCTGTTATCTTGATAGATCTTAATTCCGATTCCACATCAGCACCACGCCTCAATTTTTCTTGCTCCAATGTCGAGGGGGTGGGCCTTCGAGCTTTTTGTGACTCCTCTTTTCCGGAGGCCTTACGAAGATCATCAAGAAACTTAGGAGGAATTTTGTAGCCTAAATCTTGTGCCTTTTTAATATCCTCCAGAGATTTGTCGTATTCTCTTTTTAAGTAATAAGCACTCCCCCGATTGTTGTAAGCCTCAGCAAACCTTGGATCTAACTCGAGAGCTTTATTGAAATCGGAAATCGACTGGTCATATTGGCCCTTGTAATAATAGACAATTCCCCGATTGTTGTAGGCCTCGACAAACCTTGGGTTTATCTCAAGAGCCTTGTTGTAATCGGAGATTGCCTGATCATATTGACCTTTATGCCTATACGCCATTCCCCGATTGTTGTAGGCCTCAGCAAACCTTGGGTTCATCTCAAGGGCCTTGTTGTAATCAGAGATTGCCTGATCATATTGGCCCTTGTAATAATGGACAATTCCCCGATTGTAGTAGGCCTGAGCAAACCTTGGGTTTATCTCAAGAGCCTTGTTGTAATCAGAGATTGCCTGATCATATTGGCCCTTGTAATAATGGACAATTCCCCGATTGTTGTAAGCCTCAGCAAACCTTGGGTTTATCCCAAGAGCCTTGTTGTAATCGGAGATTGCCTGATCATATTGGCTCTTTCTCCCGTAGGCCATCCCCCGATTGTAGTAGGCCTGAACAAACCTTGGGTTTATCTCAAGGGCTTTGTTGAAATCGGAGATTCCCTGGTCATATTGACCTTTATCCCTATAGGCCATGCCTCGATTGTTGTAAGCCTCAGCGTAGCTCGGGTTTATCTCAAGAGCCTTATTGAGATCGGAGATTGCCCGATCATATTGGCCTATTTCCCAGTAGGCATTTCCCCGATTGTTGTAAGGATAGGCAAATCTTGGGTTTATCCCAAGAGCCTTGCTGTAATCAGAGATTGCCTGATCATATTGGCCCTTTTTCCCGTAGGCAATTCCCCGATTGTTGTAGGCCCGGACAAACCTTGGGTTTATCTCAAGGGCTTTATTGAAATCGGAGATCGCCTGGTCATATTGACCTTTATCCCTATAGACCATTCCCCGATTGTTGTAGAACTCAGCATCCCTCGACTCACCCTTTTCTTGTTGAGCCGAGGCAGAGGAAAATAAAAAGAAAAGAATGATTGGGAGGATTATTGAGGTTGACCCGTTCGAGAGCGCCCAAAGCTTCGGTGCGACCTCAGCCGAACGCCCGCTCTTTAGAGCAGGGGCAAAGGCTCGCTCAGGGTCAACCCTGAGCAAGCTCCGGCCTATAGGCCGGAGGAACCGAAGGGTTGACTTCATCACACTATTTTTCATAGTCTCACCTACGATGCGTCCGCAAGCAAATCCTTTGAACTCATGCTTGAGACCACCTTCTTCATCATTTATTGATGGTTAGCCGACCATGGGCAATAACGTTAATATTTGTGCCTGATGATCGCCCCCTTATCTGCAGACTCTGCTAAACGGGAGTAAAGAGCCAGATAACCTTTTTTAAACTTCGGATCGGGTTTCTTCCATTTGGCAAGCCGCGCCTTGATCTCGTCGTCTGGAACATGCAGGTGGAGCTTCCGGTTCGGGATATCGATGGTAATGAGGTCTCGGTTTTGAACAATGGCCACGGGCCCTCCCTCAGCTGCTTCGGGGGAAATATGCCCGACAAAGCAACCATTGTTCGTACCGGAGAAACGGCCATCTGTGACCAGTGCTGTCTTTAGCGCCAGTCCTCGGCCATAAAGCAGTTTCATGGCAATGTACATCTCTCGCATTCCCGGCCCTCCCTTAGGCCCCTCGTAGCGAATGACGACCACTTCGCCTTCAACCACCTTGCCATCCAGAATGGCCTGGTTGGCCGCCTCTTCAGAGTCAAAGCAGTGAGCCTTGCCCGTAAATTTGTGCATTTCGGGTTTTATCGCCGCTGGTTTGGTTATGGCAGTGTTTGGGGCCAGATTTCCCCGTAAAACTGCAAGGCCACCTCCCTTACTCCAGGGTTCCGCCATGGTCTTGATGATTCCTCGATTGTATACCTCGGCCTTTGCCACATTTTGGGCAACTGTTTGACCGCTTACGGTAAGAGCGTCACCATGCAACAAGGGCAGGATTTCCTTCATGACGGCAGGTACACCGCCGCTATTGTGAAAATCAGGGACATTCGGCGCCGCAGCTGGGTTCATCTTGGCAATGTGGGGGGTCGTGCGGCTCAGTTCTTCAAAAGCATCGATGGTCAGTTCGAAGTCCGCTTCATAAGCGATCGCTAACATATGGAGAACTGCATTCGTAGAGCCTCCAATGGCTGCATTCAGTCGAACTGCGTTTTCAATCCCTTTTTGATTGATCATCTGTCGCGCCGTGATTCCCTGCTGGATCATCTGGACAATTCGCCGGCCAGACTCCTGCGCTGCGCGCGGACGATCGGCCTGAGTAGCTGGGATGGTCGCACTCCCTGGCAAGCTCAGCCCAAGGCCTTCTGCCAAGCAGCACATCGTGTTGGCTGTACCTAAGAAAGAGCACGATCCGCAACTGGGCCCAGCGCAATTCTCTAACTTGCGGTACGTTGCCTCATCGATTTCCCCGGATTTCAACATTCCTAAGCCTTCGGTAACTGATGTCATGTCCGCGGCCCGGCCGTCAAAGTCGCATCCTCCCTCCATGGGCCCGCCAGCGACGAGAATCGCCGGAATGTCCAAGCGGGCTGCTGCCATGAGCATCCCAGGAACAATCTTGTCACAAGAGCCTAATAGGACAACCGCATCCAGTCGATGGGCTTCGATCATCATCTCGATGTCATTGGCAATCAAGTCCCGGGTTGGCAGAATGTAATGCATCCCATCATGCCCCTGAGCGATCCCGTCGCAGGCGGCGATGACCCCGAATTCTACGGGCGTCCCTCCCGCCTGCTGGATTCCCTGCTTGACATAGTCTGCGATCAGATTCAAGTTATAATGGCCTGGTACGACTCGGTTCCAGGAATTAGCAATGCCAATCAGAGGTCTTGTCAGATCATAGTCGCTGTACCCCATGGATTTATATAAAGCCCGCACCAAAGACCACTCCGGTGGCTGAAGAATATCTTTGCTGCGCCAAAACATTGTCGTCCCTCCTCCTTTTCATGAATTGATTGAATTCGTAAGAACTCGCTTCGGGGTGAGTTGAATATACGTAAAAGAAGGCTGTGAATCAAGATAAATATACCGCTGAAGGTTCTATTTCACAGCCCCTGTTACGAGACCGGTCAGGAGATGGCGTCGAAAACAGTAGTAGAGGATCACAGGAGGAATGGAATAGAGAACAGACTCCGCCATGAGAAGATTCCAAGGAGCATCATCCGTGGCCAAGAAGTTTCCCATGGCCACTGGAATGGTGATGCTGGTCTCGCCTGATAGGAACAGGACTGCGTAAAGATATTCATTCCAAGAATAAAGGAAAGCGTAAGTCGCAATAGCAACCATGGCTGGGAGGATCAAGGGTAAATAAATGTGGAAGAAAAGCTGCCATGATCCTGCTCCGTCTATGGCTGCTGCTTCATCGATTTGGGATGGTACGGTCTTGCCATAATCCCAAAGGATCCAGACGGCATAGGGTGATGCGAACGTGATCATGACCAAGATCACCGAGAGCTTCGTCCCAATCAGGTCATAGTCTGCCATCAATTTGAAGAAGGGAATCGAAAGGAAGGAGGAGGGTATGATATAGGTGAAGAGAGTCATGCCGGAGATAAAGCGGCTTCCACGGAATCGGATCCTGGCCAGTGCGAAGCTTCCCAGAGTTCCTACGACGAGGACTGCTGCTGTCGTCAGCAGGGCAATGGCTACGCT